>NZ_JBHTLK010000083.1:0-26689 GCF_042678885.1 Saccharothrix hoggarensis | reverse complement strand
CGCGCCCGCCACGACCAAGGCGGGCGCGGCGCGCGCACAGGCACCGCACCACCCCCAGCAGGGCACCGCACCACCCCCCAGCGCGTAACCGCGTCGGCGGCGCCGCCTGACTGACGCAGTGGCGACACCGACGAACAGACCGCAGAAGGAACGGAAATCGCACGATGGCGAACTACACCGCCGCTGACGTGAAGCGCCTCCGCGAGCTGACCGCCGCAGGCATGATGGACTGCAAGAAGGCGCTCGAGGAAGCCGACGGCGACTTCGACAAGGCGGTCGAGATCCTGCGCATCAAGGGTGCGAAGGACGTCGGCAAGCGCGCCGAGCGCACGACCTCCAACGGCCTGGTCGTGGCCGAGGACGGCGTGATGATCGAGCTGCGCTGCGAGACCGACTTCGTCGCCAAGAACTCCGACTTCCAGGACCTGGCCTCCCGGATCGTCGCGGTGGCCAAGGCGACCCGCCCGGCCGACGCCGAGGTCCTGAAGGCCACCGACCTCGACGGCCAGACCGTCGACGCGGTCGTGCAGGAGTTCTCCGCCAAGATCGGCGAGAAGCTGGAGCTGGCCAAGGTCGCCGTCTTCGACGGCACCGTGACCACCTACCTGCACCGCCGTGCCGCCGACCTGCCGCCGGCCGTCGGCGTGGTGGTCGAGTACACCGGTGACAACGAGGACGCCGCCCGCGGCGCCGCGATGCAGATCGCCGCGATGCGTCCCCGCTACCTCACCCGCGACGAGGTCCCCGCGGACGTCGTGGCCAACGAGCGCCGCATCGCCGAGGAGACCGCCCGCGAGGAGGGCAAGCCGGAAGCGGCCCTGTCCAAGATCGTCGAGGGTCGGGTGAACGGCTTCTTCAAGGACGTCGTGCTCCTGGAGCAGGCTTCCGTGACGGAGTCCAAGAAGACCGTCAAGGCCGTGCTGGACGAGGCCGGGGTCACCGTGACCCGCTTCGCCCGGTTCGAGGTCGGCCAGGCCTGATTCGCGTGAGGGCGGGGTTGCGCGCAGACGTCGCGACCCCGCCCTTGCCGTGTCCAGAGGAGGACCTGTGAGCGCAGAGGTAGACCACGCGAAAGCGGATCACGCCGACGACGAGCCCACCCACGGCTTCCGCCGGGTGATGCTCAAGCTGGGCGGCGAGATGTTCGGCGGGGGCGGTGTGGGCGTCGACCCCGACGTCGTGCAGACCGTGTCGCGCCAGATCGCCGCGGTCGTCCGAACCGGGGTCCAGGTCGCGGTCGTCATCGGCGGCGGCAACTTCTTCCGCGGCGCGGAGCTGCAGCAGCGCGGCATGGACCGCAGCCGCGCCGACTACATGGGCATGCTCGGCACCGTGATGAACTGCCTCGCCCTGCAGGACTTCCTGGAGCGCGAGCACGGCATCGAGACCCGCGTGCAGACCGCCATCACGATGGGCCAGATCGCCGAGTCCTACATCCCGCGCCGGGCCATGCGGCACCTCGACAAGGGGCGCGTGGTGATCTTCGGCGGCGGCGCCGGCATGCCGTACTTCTCCACCGACACCACGGCCGCGCAGCGCGCGCTGGAGATCGGCTGCGAGGTCGTGCTGATGGCGAAGGCCGTGGACGGCGTCTACACCGCGGACCCGAAGATCGACCCGAACGCGCAGATGTACGACAACATCACGCACCGGGAAGTCCTCGAACGCGGCCTCAACGTCGCCGACGCGACCGCGTTCAGCCTGTGCATGGACAACAACATGCCGATCATGGTGTTCAACCTGCTCACCGAGGGGAACATCGCGCGGGCCGTGCGTGGTGAGAAGATCGGCACACTGGTGAGCACCCCCGGTGGTCGCCCGTCCTTCTAGACCTGCTGGGATTCGAGCCGAACTGCGCACTTCAAGGGAGTCAGCCGTGATTGACGAGACCCTCCTCGACGCCGAGGAGAAGATGGAAAAAGCGGTGTCCGTGGCGAAGGAGGACCTGGCCTCGGTCCGCACCGGTCGCGCCAACCCCTCCATGTTCTCCCGCATCGTGGTCGAGTACTACGGTTCGCCGACCCCGCTGAACCAGCTCGCCAGCGTCGCCATCCCCGAGGCGCGCATGGCCGTGATCAAGCCGTACGACGCCAGCCAGCTCAACGCGGTCGAGAAGGCCATCCGCGACTCGGACCTGGGCGTGAACCCCAGCAACGACGGCTCGATCATCCGCGTGGTGATCCCGCAGCTGTCCGAGGAGCGCCGCCGCGAGATGGTGAAGGTCGCCAAGGGCAAGGGCGAGGACGCCAAGGTGTCCATCCGCAACATCCGCCGCAAGGCCAAGGAAGAGCTGGACCGCCTGGTCAAGGACGGCGAGGTCGGCGAGGACGACGGTTCCCGCGCCGAGAAGGAGCTGGAGAACGTCACCCACCGGTACGTCGCCCAGGTCGAAGAGCTGGTCAAGCACAAGGAAGCCGAGCTGCTCGAGGTCTAGCTCGACCGGGTGGTGGGCGTCGGGTTTCGTCGGGTCGGGTGACCGATCGCGGGCGTCGGGTGGCCGGTCGACGGCCGTGATGGGAGCACAGCAGGTGTCAGGCGGCGGTGACCGAGGCGCGCCGGAGAAGAACGCGTCACGCGCGGGGCGCAACCTGCCCGCGGCCATCGCCGTGGGCGTCGGCTTGGGCGCCGTCATCCTCGTGGCGCTGTTCACGGTGCGCGAGCTGTTCGTGGGCGTCGTCGCGATCGCGGTCGCGGTGTCGACGTACGAGCTGGCGGGCGCGCTCCGGCGCAGCGCGGACATCCGGGTGGCGCTGCTGCCCGTCCTGCTGGGCGGTCAGGCCGTCGTGTGGCTGGCCTGGCCGTACGAGCGCGCCGGGGTGCTCAGCGCGTTCGTCGTGACGATGCTGGTGTGCCTGATCTGGCGGCTCAAGGACGGCGCGGACGGCTACCTGCGGGACGTCACCGCGTCCGTCTTCACGGTCGCCTACGTGGCGGTGTTCGCGGCGTTCGCGGTGATGCTGGTCGTGCCGGACGACGGCGTGTTCCGCGTCCTCGCGTTCCTGATCGGCGTCGTGCTGTCCGACACCGGCGGGTACGTGGCCGGCGTGCTGTTCGGCAAGCACCCGATGGCCCCCACCATCAGCCCGAAGAAGTCGTGGGAGGGCTTCGCGGGCTCGATGGTGGCGGGCATGGTCGGCGGCGCGCTCACCGTCGGCCTGATGCTCGACGGCCAGTGGTGGCAGGGCGTGCTGTTCGGCGCGGCGCTCGTCGTCACGGCCACGGCGGGCGACCTGGTCGAGTCGCTGATCAAGCGCGACCTGGGCGTCAAGGACATGGGCACGCTGCTGCCGGGTCACGGCGGGCTGATGGACCGGATGGACTCGCTGCTGCCGTCGGCCGTGGTGGGCTGGCTGCTCCTGCACACGTTCGTGCCCGCGGCGGGCTGACGCGCGCTCGCGACGCTCACTCGTCGTACGGGTCGTCGATCGGCGACCCCACCTCGTCCTCGGACAGCGGCGTGGTGCGCGACGGGTCGATCACCGAGAACACCGCGCCCGTGTGGTCGGCGACGACGGTGATCCGGCCGAACGGCGTGTCGTAGGGCTCCACGGTGACGCGCCCGCCCAGCTCCAGCACCCGGGACGCGGTGGTGTCCGCCCCGATCTCCGGCGCCGCGGTGAAGTACACCATCCAGTGCGGCGGGGTGCCCGGGGCGAACGCGCGGCCCATCCGCTGGCGGCCGAGCACGGTGTGCCCGTGCAGCGCCCAGATCGTGTAGTCCACGGCGCTGCCGTCACCGATCTGGGTGATCTCGTAGCCGCACAGCTCGCCGAAGAACTCGTCCGCCGCCTGCCCGTCACGGGTGTTCAGCTCGGCCCACGCGTACGCGCCGTGGCCGTCGGTGCCGAACACCCAGTCGGCGGGGACGTGCCGGAACCCGACCACGGCCCCGGTGGGGTCGGCGAGGATCGTCACCGCGTCGGACGGCTCGCCGAGCACGGTCCCGCCCAGCGCGTGCGCCTTCTCGGCGGTGGCGCGGGCGTGCGGCGTGTTCAGGTACAGCGTCCACGCGCTCGGCTGGTCCGCGGCGACCAGCTCGGCCACCGGCAGGCCGTCGACCAGCGCGACCGTGCCGCCGCCCGTGTCGGAGAAGTACCAGCCGAACAGGCCGGAGTAGAAGTCGGCCGTGGCGCGCAGGTCGGTGGTGGCGAGGTCCACCCAGCACGGCGCGCCGTGGTGCATTTCGGCCAAAGCGGGAGAATTCGGGACGATCGACACCGCTTACCTCCCCACGGACCAGTGTTCGATCACGCTACGGCTCTAAAGTCGTCCCGTGAAGGGATTGGTCCGCGCAGCGTGGGCGGCGGTACGGCCGGTCGACGTCCTGCCGAGCCCGAACATCTGGCACTGGCCCGAGGTCTACGAGGTTGAGAACCGCGCGCAGGACGTCGACGGCGCGATCTGGCGGGCGCTCCGCGAAGAGTGCGACTGGGCCGGTCGGGACGTGGTCGACGTCGGCTGCGGCGACGGGTTCCACCTGCCGGTCTTCGCCCGCGAGGCGCGGACCGTGACGGGTGTCGAACCGCACCCGCCGCTGGTCCGCCGGGCGCGGGCACGGGTGGCGGAGGTGCCCAACGCCGAGGTGGTGGCGGGCCCGGCGCAACGGCTGCCGCTGCCCGACGCGAGCGCGGACGTCGTGCACGCCCGCACGGCGTACTTCTTCGGACCCGGTTGTGAGCCCGGCCTGCGCGAGGCGGACCGGGTGCTCCGGCCCGGCGGCGCGCTGGCGATCGTGGACCTCGACGGGCTGGCCGCGCCGTACGGGCCGTGGTTGTGCGCCGACGAGCCGCGCTACAACCCGGCGGAGGTGGAGCGGTTCTTCGCCGACCAGGGGTTCTCGCTGTGCCGCGTGCGCGCGCTGTGGCGGTTCGAGAAGCGCGAGGACCTGGAGGCGGTGCTGCGGATCGAGTTCTCGGAGGCGGTCGCGGAGCGGGCCGTCGCCCAGACACCCGGCCTGTCGTTCGAGGTCGGGTACCGGGTCCACGTGAGACGCAAGCCGGCCGGGATTGTGCTGCCCTGAGAACGCTCACATAGGATTGGGAGTCGTGGAGAACAGGAACGCGGTGAGGTTGGGCCGGCAGGTCGGCGTCGTGGGTCTCGGCTGCTGGCAGCTCGGCGCGGACTGGGGCCAGGTCGAGGAGTCCGACGCGCTGGCGGTGCTGCACGCCGCCGCCGACACCGGCGTGACCTTCTTCGACACCGCCGACGTGTACGGGGACGGCCGCAGCGAGGCGCTGGTCGGCAAGTTCCTCCGCGAGCGCGGCGACGCGGGCATCACGGTGGCCACCAAGATGGGCCGCCGGGTCGAGCAGACGCCGGAGAACTACAACCGGGACAACTTCCTGGCCTGGAACGACCGGTCGCGCGCCAACCTCGGCGTCGACACGCTCGACCTCGTTCAGCTGCACTGCCCGCCGACGCCGGTCTACTCGACCGACGAGGTGTTCGACGTGCTGGACGAGATGGTCGAGGCGAAGCGGATCGCCGCCTACGGCGTGAGCGTGGAGACCGTGGACGAGGCGCTGACCGCGATCGCCCGGCCGGGTGTCGCGAGCGTCCAGATCATCCTCAACGCGCTGCGCCACAAGCCGCTGGAGCGGGTGCTCCCGGCGGCGGCGGAGGCGGGCGTGGCGATCATCGCCCGCGTTCCGCTCGCCTCGGGGCTGCTGTCCGGCAAGTACACGGCGTCGACCACGTTCGGCGCGGACGACCACCGCAACTACAACCGCAGCGGCGACGCGTTCGACGTCGGCGAGACGTTCTCCGGCGTGCCGTTCGAGGTCGGTCTGGAGGCGGTGGAGCGGCTGCGGCCGCTGGTGCCCGCCGGCGCGACCATGGCGCAGTTCGCGCTGCGGTGGATCGTGGACCAGCCGGGCGTCACCGTGGTCATCCCCGGCGCCCGCAACGCCGAGCAGGCTCGCGCCAACTCGGCCGCCGCGGACCTCGCGCCGTTGCCCGAGTCGGCTCAGGACGAGGTGCGCGCGGTGTACGACTCGCTGATCCGCCCGCTGGTCCACGACCGCTGGTAGTTCACTCGTCCGGGTTGTCTTCCTCGACGTCCAGCTCACCGAGGATCGCGTAGAGCTTCCGGCGGGCCTCGCTGAGGACCTCGACGGCCCTGGCCTGCTGCTCGCGCGTGCCCGCGTGGGCCATCTGCTGCATCGCCGCGCCGAGGTGGCGTGCCGCCGTGCGCAGCTTCGCGGCGTTGACGTCGACGTCGTCGTTGACCTGCTGCCACGGCGGCACGCCCTCGAGCTTGGCCGCTTCCGCCTGCCCGGCCTCGGTCAGCGTGAACAGCTTCTTGCCGCCCGTCTCCTCGGTCGAGGCGACGAGGCCCTCGTCGGCCAGCATCTGCAACGTCGGGTAGACCGACCCCGGGCTGGGCCGCCAGAGGCCGTCCGTGCGGGCCCCGATCTCCTGGATCATCTCGTAGCCGTGCATCGGGCGTTCGGCGAGCAGCGCGAGCACGGCCGCGCGGACGTTGCCCTTGCGCTGCCTGCCGCCCCGTCCCCGGCCTCGGCCTCGGCCGAAGAAGCCCGGCGGCTCGGGCGGGATGGGCGGCATGGGCGGGCCGCCGAACGGTCCGCCGGGGCCGAAGCCGCCGGGCCCGCCAGGGCCGAACCCGCCGCCGAATCCGCGCGGCGGGCCGCCGAACCCGTGCTCCCGGTGGTGCCGGTGCGCGTGGTGGTCGCGGTGGAACCTCATGTCGGTACTCCTTGCTGGCGATCGGTTCTGACGTATCGACGATATATCGGAACGTATCGCGATGCAACGGTGATGGTGGTCGCCCGGCCGTGGGACACTGGAGGGCGCTATGACTGCCCTTCCCCTCGTCTTCGACGCGCCCAAGCGCGGCCTGCCGCCGCGCCACCTCGCCGACCTGTCCGCCGACCAGCGTCGCGAGGCCGTCGCCGCGCTCGGCGAGAAGCCGTTCCGCGCGGCGCAGCTGTCGAACCACTACTTCGGTCGGCTGACCGTCGACCCCGACGCGATGACCGACATCCCCGCCGCCACCCGCGACCGCCTGGTCGCCGACCTGATGCCGCCGCTGTGGAGCGAGCTGCGCAGCGTGGAGGCCGACGGCGGCACGACGCGCAAGACGTTGCTGCGCGCCCACGACGGCACGCTGGTCGAAAGCGTCCTCATGCGCTACCCGGACCGCGCCACGCTGTGCATCTCCAGCCAGGCCGGCTGCGGCATGGCGTGCCCGTTCTGCGCGACCGGCCAGGGCGGGCTCACCCGCAACCTGTCCACCGCGGAGATCGTGGACCAGGTGCGGCGGGGCGCGGCGGCCATGCGCGACGGCGAGCTGCCCGGCGGGCCCGGCCGGCTGTCGAACATCGTGTTCATGGGCATGGGCGAGCCGCTGGCCAACTACAAGCGCGTGGTCGAGTCCGTGCACCGCATCTGCGACCCGGCGCCGGACGGGCTGGGCATCTCCCAGCGCTCGGTGACCGTGTCGACGGTCGGCCTGGTGCCCGCGATCCGGAAGCTGACCGAGGAGAATTTGCAGGTCAGGCTCGCCGTGTCGCTGCACACGCCGGACGACGAGCTGCGCGACACGCTGGTGCCCGTCAACACCCGGTGGAAGGTCGCCGAGGTGCTGGAAGCGGCCCGCGGCTACGCGGACCGCACCGGTCGGCGGGTGTCGATCGAGTACGCCCTGATCCGCGACATCAACGACCAGCCGTGGCGCGCCGACATGCTCGGCAAGCTGCTGCGCCGGCACCTGGGGCAGCTCGTGCACGTCAACGTCATCCCGCTGAACCCCACGCCGGGTTCGAAGTGGGACGCGTCGCCGAAGCCGGTGGAGCGGGAGTTCGTGCGGCGCGTGAACGAGCAGGGCGTCGCGTGCACCGTGCGGGACACGCGCGGCCAGGAGATCGCCGCCGCCTGCGGCCAGCTCGCCGCCGAGGGCTGAGTTTCCCGCACGGGGCAGTTTCCTTCGACGAGAAACCGACCCAACCGGGCGAGGTTTCCTCACCGGTTCAGTTTCCCGATCGGGGAAAGTTGGCCATCGGGGCAAGTTTTCTTGCTCAAGCTCGGTTTGTCGTGGCACTCTGTCGCTGTGGACGAGACCCCGCTGAGCGACGACGAGGTACTGCTGCGCGGCATCCAGCAGCTTGGCGACCTGCTCGGGCCGACTTGGGAACTGGCTCCGCGCAGTGACGTGGCCGAGCGTGGAGGTGTGGACGCCCTCGTCGACGTGAGGCCGCCGGACGGAGGCGTCCAAGCCCAGTTGGCGATAGAGGTCAAGGCCGGCCTGACCCCGCGCCAGGTGGAGGATCGGCTGTTGCCGCGGTGGAGCCTGATCAAGCAGGTCAACTCGGGTACGAACCTGCTGGTGCTGTCTCCTTGGCTCGGTCGGCGGACCCGGGAACTCCTGAGCGGGCACGGCATCGGCTACCTCGACCTGACCGGGAACATCCACCTCCGCGTGCGCCGTCCGGCGATCGTGATCCACACCGAAGGCGCGGCCAAGGACCCCCGTGCGAGCGCGTCGCGTCGCGTCGGCGGTCCCACCCTCGCCGGGCCACGAGCGGGCCGCTTGGTCCGTGTGCTCGCCGACCACGTGCCGCCGTACCGTGCGACGCAGCTCGCCACGGCGACGGAGTTGAGCTTGCCATGGGTCTCCAAGCTGTTGACACAGCTCGAAGACCAACTCCTGATTCGCCGGGAGGGCAGGGTCGTCACGCACGTGGACTGGCAGAACCTCCTTCGCGCTCGCGCGGAGTCCTACAACCTGCTCAGGAACAACCCGTACGTCGGCATGCTGGCTCCCAACGGGATCGAGCAGGTGCTGCACGACATAAAAGCAGGCTCATCACCGGTTCCCGGGGGAGCACTCGACGTGGTCGTCACCGGCCACCACGCGGCACGGGCAGTCGCTCCGCTGGCTTCCGGTGGGCAGCTGATGCTCTACGTCCACCACGGTCCGCACACCGCGGACGAGGTGGGTGACCGATTGGGGTTGCTGCGCGTCGACGCCAACGCCGACGTGCTCTTGATGCGAGCTCACGACGACGTGGTCTTCCGTGATCGACGGGATGTCGGCGGCGTGCCCCACGTGGCGTTGAGCCAGCTGGTCGTGGACTGCTTGGCTGGTCCGGGACGCATGCCGGCCGAGGGCGAGGCGGTGCTCGAGTACATGGCAGACAACGAGCGCCGGTGGCGACGAGCCGAGTTGCCGAACGGTGAGGCCAGGTAGGAGCGAAATCCTCATGTCGAAGGTTCCGGACGGTGTCGCTCCCGATCAGCTGAACACGACCGCGCGCAAAGTGCTGCTCGACGGGTTGGAGGCGCTGGCCGCGCACCGCGCCGCCATAACCGTGATCGGCGCCCAGGCGGTGTACCTGCGCACGTCGAAGGCCGCGCTCAAGAGCGCCGCGTTCACCTCGGACGGCGACCTCGCGCTGGACCCGGATGTCCTGGGGGACGAGCCGCTGGTGGACGAGGCGTTGACGGCGGCCGGGTTCAGGCTCCGCCATGCCGAGCAGCCGGGTCTGTGGGTGCGACCGGAGGTCATCGACGGCCGAGCGGTCGAGGTGGAGTTGGACATCCTCGCCGGCCATTCCTTGGCGTCGGGTGGTCGTGCCGCCAGGATCCCGCCACACGGCAAGATGTCCGCCAAGAAGGTGCGGGGGATCGAGGTCGCGGTGGTGGACCGCTCCCCGATGGTGGTCCGGAGCCTGACTCCGGAGGACGATCGCCGCGTCGAGGTCAACGTCGCGGGACCGGTAGCCCTCCTCGTGGCCAAGGCGTTCAAGATCGAAGACCGCCTCCTGGGCGCGGCGAAGCGCCCCGACCGACTCGTGAACAAGGACGCGGCGGACGTGCTGCGGATCATGATGGCGGTCCCGGTGCGGGAGGTCGCCTCCTCGTTGGCGGAACTGGTCCGCGACCCACGCGTCGGACCGGTGGCGACCGCCGGCGTGGAAATGCTCGGCACGCAGTTCGGTGGGGCGGATGCCCCCGGTGTTCAGATGGCGGTGGACGCGCTCGCCGGTGACGTGCCTGCCGACCGCGTCCGCTTGCTGGCTCCGGCCTACCTCCGCAACCTGCACCGGACGTAGTCGCCGCCGCCGGCTCGCCGCCGAGGGCTGACCCCGGCCCTCCTCCCGACGACGCGGGACGAGGCCGCCATCCGTTGTGCGGCTACGATCCCAGCCGTCGGTCGACGAGGGGGGACTCGTGCAGTCGAAGCTGGTGGCGGGCCGGTACGCGACGGTCCGCGAGCTGGGGCGCGGCGGCATGGGCGTGGTCTGGTTGGCGGAGGACCGGGTCATCGGCCGGCGGGTCGCGCTGAAGGAGCTGCGGACCTCCTCGACCACCGAGCTGGAACGCGTGCTGCGGGAGGCGCGCACCGCCGGGCGGCTCAACAGCCCCGCGGTCGTCACCGTGCACGACGTGCTGTCCGAGCACGGCACCACCTACATCGTCATGGAGCTGGTCGAGGCGCCGACGCTGGCCGACCTGATGCGCGGCGGGCCGATGCCGGCCGACCGGGTGGCCGCGATCGGGCTGGAGGTGCTGCGGGCGCTGGGTACCGCGCACGCGGCCGGTGTCGTCCACCGGGACGTCAAGCCCAGCAACATCATGGTGCTGCCGGACGGCGGGGTGAAGCTCGCCGACTTCGGCATCGCCCGCGCGCTGGACGACCCCGGCCTCACCGTCACCGGCGGCGTGATGGGCTCTCCCGGCTACATGGCGCCGGAGCTGTTCGCCGGCCAGTCGCCGTCTCCGGCGTCGGACCTGTGGGCGTTGGGCGCGACGCTGTTCCACGCGGTGGAGGGCCGGTCGCCGTTCCAGCGGGACTCCACCGCCGCCACCATGCACGCGATCATGTACGAGGCTCCGGTGCTGCGCCGGTGCACCGGACCGCTGGCCACCGCCGTGATGGGCCTGCTCACGCAGTCGCCGGCGGGCCGCCTCACCGCCGCCCGGGTGCGTGACCTGCTCTCCGGCGTGGACGGACCTCCCCGCGCGGTCGAGGCGCCGACCCGTGCCGTCGAGCCCGACACGGTGATCATCGAGGCGCCCACGGGCCTGGCGTCCGCGCCGGTGTCGAACACCCGCCCCGGCTGGGGCGACGAGTGGGACGACGAGCCGCGGAAGCCCAAGCGCAGACTCGCCTTGCTGGCGGGGGCCGCCGTCGCCGTCACGGCCCTCGCGCTGACCGCCGTGTTCGTGCTGGTGCCCGACCCCGAGGAGGGGCGCGCGTCAGGCGCCGACGGCTCGTCGTCCCTGGCGCAGGCCACTCCCACCGGGACGACCACGTCCGCGTCCACGGCAGGCAGCAGCACGGCGAGCAGCAGCAGCGGGAGCAGCGCTCCGTCGTCGCCGCCGCCGTCCTCGGGCGCGGGCAGGACCACGGTGACGACCACGCAGGCCGCCGTGCCGCCGGTCGCCGCGACGACCACGACGCCCGCCAAGCCGCCCCGCCAGACCGCGGGGCTGACCCGGTTCCGCAACGCCGAGGGCTGGCACTACACCGGGTCGACGCTGCTCGCGACGCCCGGCGGGTTCACGCCGGAGGGCGTGCTGGGCAAGCTCGCGATCAACGCCGAGCCGGACACCCGGCCGCTGTACTCGTGCCAGATCAAGAACAGCCAGGACCGCATGAGCTCCGTCTCGCCCACGTGCGAGGGGCAGACGGTGTACGGGCTGCTCGGGCACGTGTTCACCAAGCCGCCGGCCGACGTGCCGTCGAAGGAGCTGTACCGCTGCAACCTCGGCGGGCACCACTTCGAATCCCTCAGCCCGACGTGCGAGGGCAAGACGGTCGAGTTCCGGATCGGTTGGGTGCTCGGGTAGCGCCGAGGCCGGTCTCCCGAAGCGCCAAGCGCCAGGAGCGGCGAGCCCGGGTCAGGGGAGTCGGTGGACTACCGGCGCCACGACGTGCGGCTGCGCACCTGGTCCCAGATCAGCAGCCCGGCCATGCTCAGGCCGACCAGCACGACCCACAGGTCCTCGGTGCGGCCGTGGTGGTTGCCGATCAGCAGGGAGAACACGCCCAGCGTCGACAGCCAGCCCGCGATCTTGATGCCCTTGGGGAAAGTGCCGTGCCAACCCCACTCGGCCGACGGCTCGTCGTGGGTGTCGACCGCCCGACGCTTGTCCAGTTCCGAGGACGAAGACACAGCCGCACGACCTTCCTGCCCGATCACGTTCACCAACGCCGTCATCGTCGCACATCACCGCTCGCGGGCGGGACGTGAGGTGCGCGGCACCGGTGCTTGCCGGACGTCAACTTTCGTCGGAGCGCTTCTAGACCAACGAACGCCGCACGCGACCTGGGAGTTCTTTACCGTTGTCCCCTGTGACGTCTGTCGTTCAGCGCCTCCGGCCGGCCCTGCCGGACTTCCGGGAGGCACCCGCCGCGTTCCTGCGCACCCACGCCGAGCGCCTCGGCGACGTCACGCGGTGGCGGGTCGGGCGCGAGGTGCTCGCGGTCCTCGTGCTGCTCGGCCTCGACGTGTTCCCCGGCTGGCTCGCGGGCGACTGGGAGCTGTCCGGCTGGGTGCTGGCGGCCGTCGGGGCCGGTTACGTGGCGCTCTACCTGTCGCGGCTGCTGTTCCCCGCGTTGGCGCTGCTGGCCGGCACGTGGGTGGTGTTCAGCGCCGAGCACGGCGGGATCGCGCTGGTCATCATGCTCAGCTACGCGGCCGGGTACCGGATCGCGCCGTGGCAGCGGGCGCTGATCACCGCGGTCGTCGCGCTCGCGCTGCACATGCTGGCGTGGGACGTGTCCAGCCCCGGCCTGTCCGGCCCGTTCGGCTTCTGGGTGATGCTCACCGTCTACGGCATGGTGGTCGCCCTGCCGTTCCTGGTCGGCCGGTACGCGGCGCAGCGCAACGCGCTCGTCGCCGCCCTCCAGGAGCGCGAGGAACGGGTGGTGCGGGAGCGGCGGATGGTGTCGCGCCAGGTCCGGCTGCGGGAGCGCAACCGGATCGCCCAGGACATGCACGACAGCCTCGGCCACCGGCTCAGCCTGATCTCGGTGCACGCGGGCGCGCTGGCCCTGGACGGCGACCTCGGCGACCGCCAGCGGGAAGCGGTGCAGGTGCTCCGCACGGCGGCGCTCACGGCGATGGAGGAGCTGCGCGGCGTCATCGGCGTGCTGCGGCGGGACGAGGAGCCCGAGGAGGACCAGGCGCGCCGCACGACCGTCGGCGGCCCCGACAACCGGACCGTGGACGCGATCGACGAGCTCGTCGACGGCGCGCGGCGGGCCGGTGTGCGGGTGAGCCTGGTGCGCGGCGGTCAGGCCGTGCCGCTGCCCGCGAAGGTGAGCCACGCCGCCTACCGCATCGCCCAGGAGGGCCTGACCAACGCGAACAAGCACGCGCCGGGCGCGAGCGTGCAGGTGACCGTGAAGTACGAGCCGGACGCGCTGGTGGTCGAGGTCCGCAACAACCCGCCGCGGGCGAAGCTGCCCAAGGGCGCCGGGTTCGGCCTGGTCGGCCTGGGCGAGCGGGTGCGGCTGGCCGGCGGGATGCTGCACGTCGGCGAGCTGCCCACGGGCGGGTTCCGGATCGCCGCCGTGCTGCCGTACGAGGACACCGCCGCGGCGGGCGACGAGCCGTCCGACGACGAGCCGCTGGACGGCGAGCCGGCCGGGCCCGCGAAGCCCACCGGCATCCGCAAGTGGGCGGGCGTCGGCTCGATCCTGCTGGCCGGGATCGTGGTGATCGTGGTCGTCGGCGGCTACACGTGGCTGGGCACGCAGCCCGTCACCAAAGTGGTGTCCGACGAGTTGTACGACTCGGTGTCGGTCGGGCAGGCGGAGTCGGAGGTCCTGGCGAGGCTGCCGGGCGGCGCCGAGCCGCCGCTGGGCGACATCAGGTCCGACTCCGCGCCGGAGCCGTCCGGCGCCCGGTGCGAGTACCGGGTGGCCGACCGGCAGACCTACTCCTCGCGGGCGACCAGGATCGTGCGGTTCTGCTTCGCGGACGGCAAGCTCGTCGAGAAGAACACCCACCTGCAGGGGATGTGAACGTTGATCCGGGTCCTCATCGCCGACGACGAGCCGCTGATGCGCGCGGGCATCAAGGCCATCCTCGGCACCGCCGACGACATCGACGTGGTCGCCGAGGCCGGTGACGGGCGGGAAGCGGTGCGGGTCGTCCTCGAACGGCGCGTCGACGTCGCCGTGCTCGACATCCGGATGCCGCGGCTGGACGGCCTGGCGGCGGCGCGGGAGCTGCGGTCCGTCGCGCCGACCGTGCGGGTGGTGATGCTCACCACGTTCGGCGAGGACGACAACATCGTCCGGGCCCTGTCGGACGGCGCGGCCGGGTTCCTGCTGAAGGACTCGGCGCCCGAGGAGCTGCTGCGCGCCGTGCGGGCCGTGCACACGGGCGAGGCGTACCTGTCACCGATGGTGACGAGCCGGGTGGTGGGGATGGTCGCCCAGGTGGGCCAACCGCGCCGGCAGGAGGCTCGGCGGCAGGTCGAGGGGCTGACCGAGCGCGAGGTCGAGGTGCTGGCGCTGCTGGGGCTGGGGATGTCCAACGCGGACGTCGGCCAGCGGTTGCACATGAGCGAGGCGACCGTGAAGACGTACGTGAGCAGGCTGCTGGCGAAGCTGGGGCTCACCAACCGGGTGCAGGCGGCGCTGCTGGCGCGTGACGCCGGTCTCGCGGGGTGAACAATGCGCGGCGGTAAACGACCGTGGGGCGTTCCGTAAAAGCCCGGAACAGCGGAGTGCCCCGCCGAGAAATTCTCGGCGGGGCACTCCGGGTGTGGTTCCGAGCGTCAGGCGAAGGTCATGCCGGTCATGCCCTGGCGCGGCTGCCGGTAACCAGGCGGTAGATGCCGAGGACGATCAGCGAGCCGAGGATGGCCAGGAGCCAGGTGCTCAGGTCGAAGAACGAGCTGATGTCGGACCCGAAAATGGCCCGGCCGACGAAGCCTCCGATCACGGCGCCGACAATGCCGAGCAGCATCGTGATGATGATGCCGCCGGGGTCCCGACCAGGCATGATGGCCTTGGCGATGGCACCCGCGATGAGGCCGAGGACGATCCAACCCAAGATGCCCACGGGGGCTCTCCTTCCTGATGGCCGCGACGGGCGGATCCGTCGAGGCGCTTGATCAGGGAGTGCCCACGTTCGGGTGAAGCCACTCTCGCGTTACCGTTCCGTTATCGAAGTACCGCTGTGCGGGCTATCAGGTTGCTTCCGGAACAATGGAGGGTGATGAGCACACCACGCACGGTTCTGGTCCTCGGTTCCACGGGTTCCGTGGGCACCCAGGCACTCGACGTCATCGCCGCGAACCGCGACCGGTTCACCGTCGTCGGACTGGCCGCCGGTGGCGCCGATCCGGCCGCCCTCGCCGCCCAGGCCGTCGAGTTCGGCGTGGAGGCGGTCGCCGTCGCCAGGGCCACCGCGGTCGAGGACGTCACGCTCGCCCTCTACGCCGAGGCGCAGCGGCGCGGCTACGCCCGAGGCGCGTTCAAGCTGCCGCGCATCCTCGCGGGTCCCACCGCGATGACCGACCTGATCGACTCGACGCCCGTGGACGTGGTGCTCAACGGCATCACCGGCTCCATCGGCCTCGCACCGACCCTGCACGCCCTGAAGACCGGCGCGACGCTCGCCCTGGCGAACAAGGAGTCGCTGATCGCGGGCGGCCCGCTGGTGCTGAAGGCGGCCCGTCCCGGCCAGATCGTGCCGGTGGACTCCGAGCACTCGGCGCTCGCCCAGTGCCTGCGCGGCGGCCGGGCCGACGAGGTGGCGCGCCTGGTGCTCACCGCGTCGGGCGGGCCGTTCCGCGGGCGCACCCGCGCCGAGCTGGCCGACGTCACCGCCCGCGAGGCGTCGGCCCACCCGACCTGGTCCATGGGGCCGGTCATCACCATCAACTCGGCCACGCTGGTGAACAAGGGCCTGGAGCTGATCGAGGCGCGGCTGCTGTTCGACGTGCCGTACGACCGCATCGACGTGGTCGTGCACCCGCAGTCGGTGGTTCACTCGATGGTGGCGTTCTCGGACGGGTCGACGCTCGCGCAGGCCAGCCCGCCGGACATGCGGCTGCCGATCGCGCTGGCCCTCGGCTGGCCGGACCGCGTCCCCGGAGCCGCGGCCCCGTGTACTTTCGACGTGGCGACGGCGTGGACGTTCGAGCCCCTGGACGACGAGACGTTCCCCGCGGTGCGGCTGGCCAGGCAGGCGGGCTCCGGCGGGGGCTGCCTCCCGGCGGTCTACAACGCGGCGAACGAGGAAGCGGTGGCCGTCTTCCTCGGCGGCGGCACGTCGTTCACCTCCATCGTGGACACTGTCGACCGGGTGCTCGCGGAGGCGGACGGCTGGGCGCACGAGCCCGCCGACGTCGCCGAAGTCCTCGCGGCGGAGCATTGGGCCCGGGCGCGGGCGCGGGAACTCGTGGCCACTTCGGTGGGGTCTGGAAGGGACTGACGTGCTCGTCTTCTTGGGCATTCTGCTGTTCGCGCTGCTGATCGGCATCTCGATCGCGCTGCACGAACTGGGCCACCTGGCCACGGCGAAGATGTTCGGGATGAAGGTGACCCGGTACTTCATCGGGTTCGGCCCCCGCATCTGGTCGTTCCGCCGGGGCGAGACCGAGTACGGCATCAAGGCCATCCCGGCGGGCGGGTTCTGCGAGATCACCGGCATGACCGCCCTGGAGGAGGTCGCGCCGGAGGACCGCCACCGCGCGTTCAACCGGCAGAAGACGTGGAAGCGCGTCGTGGTGCTCTCCGCGGGCTCCATCACGCACTTCATGGTCGGCTTCGTGATCCTGTACTTCATGGCGTTCACGATGGGCATCCCGAACCTGCGGGACACTCCCCTGGTCGCCGAGGTCACGCCGTGCGTGCAGAGCGACGCCGCGGCGGACTGCGCGCCCGGCGTGCCGGCCCCGGCCAAGGACGCGGGCTTCCTGGCGGGCGACGAGATCGTGGCCGTGGCCGGGACGGCGACGCCGACGTGGGCGGACGTGCTGAAGAAGACCCGCGAGCGGTCCGGCACGACCGAGTTCAAGGTGCTCCGCGACGACCGCGAGATGACGCTGACGGTGGACGTGGCGCGGGTCGAGCGCGAGCTCGAGCGCGAGGACGGCACCCGGTTCAAGACCGAGGTCGGCGCGATCGGGATCATCCACCAGCGCAACTTCGAGTACAACGCGCTCACCGCCGTCGGCGGGGCCACCAAGTTCACCGGCATCATGTTCGAGAACACCTGGCAGGGCCTGCTGCGGTTCCCGCAGAAGATCCCCGCCGTGATCGAGGCGATCGGCGGCGCGGAGCGCGACGTGGACAGCCCGGTCAGCGTGGTCGGCGCGAGCCGGCTCGGCGGCGAGGCGGTCGACCGCGGCCTGTGGCAGCTGTTCTGGCTGATGCTGGCGGGGCTGAACTTCTTCGTCGGTGTGTTCAACCTCCTGCCCCTGCTGCCGCTTGACGGTGGTCACATCGCCGTCAACCTGTACGAACGGGTGCGAAACTGGTTCCGGAAGCTGCGTGGCCTGCCGGACGGCGCCCCGGTGAACTACCTGCGGCTCTTGCCGCTCACGTATTTCGCGATCTTCGTCGGCGGGTCGGTCACGTTGCTCACGATCACCGCGGACATCGTCAACCCCATCAAGCTCTTCCAGTGAGAGGTGCCAGTTCATGAGTGACGGCGTCATGCTCGGTATCCCGGCGATGCCGCCGCCGGTGTTGTCGGAACGGCGCAAGACCCGCCAGCTCATGGTGGGCTCGGTGGGTGTCGGTAGCGAGTTCCCGGTGTCGGTCCAGTCGATGACGACGACCGTGACGGCGGACGTCAACGCGACGTTGCAGCAGATCGCGGAGCTGACGGCGGCGGGCTGCGACATCGTCCGGGTGGCGTGCCCGTCCCAGGACGACGCGGACGCGCTGGCGGCCATCGCGCGCAAGTCGCAGATCCCGGTGATCGCGGACATCCACTTCCAGCCGAAGTACGTGTTCGCGGCGATCGAGGCCGGGTGCGCCGCGGTGCGGGTGAACCCGGGCAACATCAAGAAGTTCGACGACAAGGTCAAGGAGATCGCGGCGGCGGCCCGCGACCACGGCACCCCGATCCGGATCGGCGTGAACGCGGGGTCGCTCGACCCGCGGTTGATGGCCAAGTACGGCAAGGCGACGCCGGAGGCGCTGGCGGAGTCGGCGCTGTGGGAGGCGTCGCTGTTCGCCGAGCACGACTTCCACGACCTGAAGATCTCGGTCAAGCACAACGACCCCGTGGTGATGGTCCGGGCGTACGAGCTGCTGGCCGAGCAGTGCGACTACCCGTTGCACCTGGGCGTGACGGAGGCCGGTCCGGCGTTCCAGGGCACGATCAAGTCGGCCGTGGCGTTCGGCGCGCTGCTGCGGCAGGGCATCGGCGACACGATCCGGGTGTCGCTGTCGGCGCCCCCGGTGGAGGAGGTGAAGGTCGGGCACCAGATCCTCCAGTCGCTCAACCTGCGCCCCCGCAAGCTGGAGATCGTGTCCTGCCCGTCGTGCGGCCGGGCGCAGGTGGACGTGTACACGCTGGCGGAGCAGGTCACGGCGGGTCTGGAGGGCATGGAGGTGCCGCTGCGGGTCGCCGTGATGGGCTGCGTCGTGAACGGTCCGGGCGAGGCCCGCGAGGCCGACCTGGGCGTGGCGTCCGGCAACGGCAAGGGCCAGATCTTCGTCAAGGGCAAGGTCGTCAAGACCGTCCCCGAGCACCAGATCGTCGAAACCCTCATCGAGGAGGCCATGCGCATCGCCGAGGAGATGGGTGAGTCCGCGCAGGGCGAACCGGTCGTCACGGTCGGCTGAGCGGGTGGTGGACGCGCCGCGCGGGCCGTCCATCTGGCAGGCTTGAACCGTGCTGAGGTTGGCTGGCGCGCGCCTTCTCGACGAGCGGGACCTGACGGAGGTCCTGGCGGTGCTCGCGGCCGACCCGGTGGCGTCCTGCATGGTCGCCGCACGGGTCGAGGCCGCGGGCCTCGACCCGTGGCGGCTGGGCGGCGAGGTGTGGGCGTACGACCACCGCTCGTTGCGCGGTGGCCGGCTGGACGCCCTGTGCTTCGCCGGCCCCAACCTCATCCCGCTGCGCGGCAACGCGACGGCGCTGCGCAGCTTCGCCGACCGGGCCCGCCGCCGGGGCCGCATGTGCTCGTCCCTGGTCGGGCCCGCGGAGCAGGTGCTCGGCCTGTGGGAGGAGCTGGCCCCGGACTGGGGCCCGGCCCGCGAGGTGCGCGGCGACCAGCCGTTGATGGCGTTGGGCGGCAGCCCGTCGATCCCGCTGGACCCGCTGGTCCGACCGGTGCGCCCGGACGAGCTCGACCGGTACCTCCCCGCGGCGATCGCCATGTTCATCGAGGAGGTCGGCGTCGACCCGTGCGCCGACGACGGCGGCGCGTCGTACCGGGCGCGGGTGGCCGAGCTGATCGCGGGCGGGCGGGCGTTCGCCCGGTTCGAGGGCGGCGACGTCGTGTTCAAGGCCGAGATCGGGGCCTTGTCCGCGCGGGTCGGCCAGATCCAGGGCGTGTGGGTGCGGCCGGACCGCCGGGGCCGGGGCATCGGGACGGCCGGCACCGCCGCGGTGGCGGAACGCCTGGTCAAGGGCCTGGGCCGGACGGCGTCGCTGTACGTGAACTCGTACAACGACGTGGCGAAGGCCGCCTACCGCAAGATCGGGTTCACCCAGGTCGGCCAGTACGCGACCGTGCTGTTCTGAACGGCGGCCCGCCGCGCGGTCGGGCGGACCGGGCATACTCGGCGGCGTGATCGCGCGCACGCCGGCCCTGTCCCGATTGGTTCTTCCTGGGGTGGTCCTGCTGCTCGTCAGCGGCTGTGGCCTGTTCTCCTCCCCGTCCGGCCCCGACCAGGTGGCGAACGACTTCCTCACCAAGCTCGCCGCGGGCGACGTGGACGGCGCCGCCGCGGCGACCGACGACCCCGCCGGCGCGAAGGACGTGCTGACGAAGGTCCGCGAGGCGCTGAAGCCCGCCGGGCTGCGCGCCGCGACCGAGGAGGTCCGCTCGCCCGGCGAGTCGACCACGGCGGACGCGACCGCGAAGCTCGACTGGGACCTCGGCAACGGCCACACGTGGAGCTACCGGACCACGTTCGACCTGCGCCGCGGCGAAGAGGACTGGAAGGTGCACTGGGCGCCGTCGGTCGTGCACCCGAAGCTCGCCGCCGCGCAGGCGCTGGGCCGGGCGGAGGTGAGGCCGGAGCTGGCGCCGGTGCTGGACCGGGACGGCACCCCGCTGCTGGCGCCGGAGCAGGTCGTGTCGATCCTGCTCGACGCGAGGGAAGCGGGCGACGTGGCCGCGGTGGCGGGCGCGCTCGCGGCGGCGTTGACGCCCATCGACGCCGCGATCACCCAGCAGTCGATCGTCGACGGCGTGGCGAAGGTGCCCGCCGGGCAGGTGTACCAGGTGGCGGCGCTGCGCGACGCCGACTACCAGACCGTGAAGCCGGTCATCTACGAGCTGCCGGGCGTCCGGTTCACCTCCCAGACGAGCCTGCTCGCGCCGTCGCGGACGTTCGGGTCGCAGGTGTTGCCCGCCGTTCGCAAGGCGGTGGAGGAGGACATCGCCGGGCAGGCGGGCGTGCGGGTCTACACCGTCAACGCGGCCGGCGACGAGCTGGAGAACCTGCACGAGGAGGAGCCGAAGCCCGCGCAGGCGATCACGACGGCGTTGAGCCGGGCCACGCAGGTGGCGGCCGAGGACGCGCTGGAACCCGTGCCGCAGGCGGCGATGCTGGTGGCGCTGCAGGCGTCGACGGGCGACATCCTGGCCGTGGCGCAGAACGACCCGGCCGACAAGGAGGGGCCGGTCGCGCTGACCGGGCGCTACCCGCCGGGGTCGACGTTCAAGGTCGTGTCGGCGGCCGCCGCGCTCGCGGGCGGGAAGGTGACCGCGGACAGCCCGGTGCCGTGCCCCGGCCGGACCACCATCGACGGGCGCCGGATCGTGCCCAACGACCGCGAGTTCGACAAGGGCACGATCCCGCTGCACTCGGCGTTCGCGTTCTCGTGCAACACGACGTTCGCGCAGCTCGCGGCCGAGATGGCGCCGGACGCGCTGACGAAGGCGGCGGACTCGTTCGGCCTCGGCGTCGACTTCGAGGTCCCGGCCATCACCACCATCACCGGTTCCGTGCCGCCCGCCGCCGACGTGGTGGAGCGGGCGGAGGACGGGTTCGGCCAGGGCAAGGTGCTGGCGAGCCCGTTCGGGATGGCGCTGGTGGCGGCGACGGTCGCGGCGGGCGAGATGCCCGTCCCGTCGTTGCTGAAGGGCCGCGAGACCAAGGCCGACCACACCCCGACCCCGCCCGACCCGGCCGTGCTGACGGCGCTGCGGGCGATGATGCGGGAGGTCGTGGAGACCGGCACCGCGCCCCAGCTGAAGCCGTACGGCGACGTGCGGGGCAAGACGGGGACGGCGCAGTTCGGGGACGGCACGAACTCGCACGGCTGGTTCGTCGGCTACCGGGGCGACGTGGCGTTCGCGACCCTGGTCCTGGGCACCAACTCGTCCGTTCCGGCGGTCGACGCGTCGGCCCGCTTCCTCGCCGCGCTCGGCTGAACGGCCTCACCGCGGCGCGTGGTCGGCGTGGTGGGCGCCGGGGGCGGCTCCCGGTCGCCTCACCCGGAACGGTCGAACCGGCCGCGTAGGGGACACGTGGTGCGTGCCTCATCACGCTGAGCCGTAATCTGGGGGGCATGTCCGTGCGTGCCGTCCTCCAGCCAGGTGTGCTGTCCCCGCGTCGTCCGGTTCCGCCCGAGATCGAGCGGCCCGAGTACGTCGACCGGCCCGAACCCCGGCGCAACACCGATCCGTGGGTCCAGCCGCCCGAGGTCATCGAGGCGATGCGCGTCGCGGGCCGCCTGGCGGCGCAGGCGTTGCAGGAGGCGGGCAAGGTCATCGTGCCCGGCGTGACGACGGACGAGATCGACGCGGTCGCGCACGAGTTCCTGTGCGACAACGGCGCCTACCCGTCCACGCTCGGCTACCGCGGTTTCCCCAAGTCCTGCTGCACCTCGCTCAACGAGGTCATCTGCCACGGCATCCCCGACTCGACCGTGGTCGAGGACGGCGACATCGTCAACGTCGACGTCACCGCCTACATCGGCGGCGTGCACGGCGACACGAACGCCACCTTCCTCGCCGGTGACGTGAGCGAGGAGGCCCGACTCCTCGTGGAGCGCACGCACGAGGCCACCATGCGCGCCATCAAGGCCGTGAAGCCCGGCCGGCAGCTGAACGTCGTCGGCCGCGTCATCGAGGCCTACGCGAACCGGTTCGGCTACGGCGTGGTGCGCGACTTCACCGGCCACGGCATCGGCCGCACGTTCCACAGCGGCCTCATGGTGCTGCACTACGACGCGCCGCACGTGCCCACGATCATCGAGCCGGGCATGACGTTCACCATCGAGCCGATGATCACCCTCGGCGGCATCGACCACGACCTGTGGGACGACGGCTGGACGGTCACCACCCGCGACAAGAGCTGGACCGCCCAGTTCGAGCACACCATCGTGGTCACCGACGACGGCGCGGAGATCCTCACGGTCTGCTGAGCAGCGGCACCAGGGCGGACGCCACCTCGGCGGGCGACGTCACGGCGGCCAGGTGGTGGCCGTCCACCTCCACCACCGGCCAGCCCCGCTCGCGCGCCGCCGCGGCCGCCTCGTCGTAGGCCGGGCTGAGCCGCACGTACGAGCACGGGCCGTTCCACGCCACGGTGGGCCGGGGTTCCTTCAGGAACGCCAGGGGGACCTCGGGCGCCTCGGCCACGATCTCCTCCAGCAGCCGCACGTCCGGCACCATCGCGGACAGCGCCTCGGGCGCGAACCACAGGTCCCAGCGCGGCATGAGGCCGTCGCGCGCGATGGCCTTCAGGTGGGCCATGCGCTCGGCGGGCGCGTCGTCGCGCCAGCTCCGGCCGGGGGTGGGCAGGTCGGCGTCGAGGAACACGAGCCCGCGGACCGGTGTCTCCAGCGCGTCGGCGAACGCGGGCAGCAGCGGCCCGGCGCCGCTGTGCCCGACGAGCACGAGCTCGCCCTCGACCAGGGAGTCCTCCACGGCGTCCGCGAACACGCCGATCAGCCGTTGGTGCACGGGCGCGGCGTTGACGGTGACCCGCAGGTCGAGCAGCACCACCGGGTGGCCCAGCGCGGCGAGCGCCCCGGCGAGCGGGCGGAGGCTGGCCGGTCCGAGGTAGGGGCTGTGCACCAGGACTGCGGTGGCGGGGGCGTCGACCATGACGTGGATGATGTCAGCCGGAACCGACAAAGTCCGCTTGTCGGCCCGGACGGCGGTGAGGGGACCACGTGCGCAGTGCGTTGTTGGTGGCCGGCACGACGTCGGACGCGGGGAAGAGCGTCCTGGCGGCCGGCCTGTGCCGCTGGCTCACCCGGCGCGGCGTGAGGACGGCCCCGTTCAAGGCGCAGAACATGTCCAACAACTCGGTCGTGACGCAGGACGGCGGCGAGATCGGCCGGGCGCAGGCGCTCCAGGCGGCCGCGTGCGGGCTGGAGCCGAGCGTGCGGTTCAACCCCGTGCTGCTGAAGCCGGGCGGTGACCGCAGCTCCCAGGTCGTCGTGCTGGGCCGGGTCGTCGGCGAGGTGTCGGCGTTGTCGTACCGGGCGCGCAAGGCCGAGCTCCTCACCACCGTCCTCGCGACGCTGGACGGTCTGCGCGACGAGTTCGAGGTGGTGGTCTGCGAGGGCGCGGGATCGCCCGCCGAGATCAACCTCCGGGCCGACGACATCGCGAACATGGGCTTGGCGCGGGCGGCGGACCTGCCGGTGCTGGTGGTCGGCGACATCGACCGCGGCGGGGTGTTCGCCCACCTGTTCGGCACGCTCGCCCTGCTCGACCCGGCCGACCAGGCGTTGGTCGGCGGGTTCGTGGTGAACAAGTTCCGCGGCGACCCGGCGTTGCTCGAACCGGGCCTGCGGCAGCTGGGGGCGTTGACCGGACGTCCCGTGTACGGCGTGCTGCCGTGGCGGGAGGAGCTGTGGCTGGACGCCGAGGACTCCCTGTCGTACGCGGCGGACGGCGTGATCGGCCGGCCCGAGCCGCCGCGCGGCGGGCAGTGGCTGCGGGTGGCGGTGGTGCGGCTGCCGCGGATCTCCAACGCCACCGACGTGGAGGCGCTGGCGTGCGAGCCGGGGGTGTCGGTGCGGTTCGTCACCGAGCCGTCCCGGCTGGCCGACGCGGACCTGGTGGTGGTCCCGGGTTCGAAGGCCACCGTGGCGGACCTGAAGTGGTTGCGGGACACCGGCCTGGCCGACGCGATCGCCGCGCACGACGGCCCGGTGCTGGGCCTCTGCGGCGGGTTCCAGATGCTCGGCCGGACGATCGAGGACGAGGTGGAGTCGAAGGCGGGCGCGGTGGCGGGGCTCGGCCTGCTGGACGTGGACGTGCGGTTCGCGCCGGACAAGACCCTGCGCCGGCCGCACGGGACCGCGCTGGGCGAACCGGTGACGGGGTACGAGATCCACCACGGCGTGGTCACCCGCAACGGCGAGCAGGGGCTCGTCGCCCTGCCCGACGGCACGCCCGAAGGCGCGGTGCGCGGGCGGGTCGCCGGCACGCACTGGCACGGGTTGCTGGAGAACGACGCGTTCCGCCGGGAGTTCCTGCGCTGGGCCGCCGGGCACGCGGGGCGGGACGGGTTCACGCCCGCGCCGGACGTCGACTTCGCCGGTCGCCGGGCCGCGCAGCTGGACCTGCGCGGCGTCCCGGTCGCCGACCACCTCGACACGGACGCGGTGTGGGCGTTGCTGGAGCGCGGCGCGCCGGCGGGCCTGCCCGTCATCCCGCCCGCGGGCGCGCCGCCGGTCGCGTGACCCCCCGGCTTCACGGGACTTGGCTTCACGGGACCCGGCTTCACGGCACCGCGACGGGCGCCTCCACCACGGCGGGCGGTGTCGGCCGAGGGGTCCGCCGCTTGAGCGTGGTCGCCGCCATGCCCGTGATCACCAGCGCGGCCGCGCCGAGGCGGACCGGCGTGACGGCCTCGCCGAGCAGCAGCCACCCGGACAGCATCCCGGCCACCGGCACCAGCAGCGCGAACGGCACCACGGCGCTCGCCTCGTAGGTGCGCAGCAGCAGGTTCCACAGCCCGAAGCCGAGCAGCGTGGACCCCCAGGCGATGAACAGGATCGCGCCGACGCCGGTCCAGCTCAGGCCGCGCAGCGCCGCGAGGTCGGCGGCCGGTCCCTCGAACAGCAGTGACAGCGCGAGCAGCGGCAGCACGGCCACCGCGCTGACCCACACGATGAAGTTGAGCGGGTCCGGCGGCCGGGCGTACCGGGTGGCGACGTTCGCCAGGCCCCACGCCACCGCGCCGAGCACCACGAGCAGGAACGCCGAGATCGGGCTGCTCACGCCGTAGTCGACGGCGATGACCACGATCCCGACCGCCGCGACGGCCATCCCGAGCAGCTGCACGGGACGCGGCCGTTCGCGCAGCAGCACGGCGGCGAACAGGACGGTGAAGAACACCTGGCTCTGGAGCACCAGCGACGACAGGCCCGCGGGCATCCCGGCGGCCATGCCGACGAACACCAACCCGAACTTGGCGACGCCGAGCGCCAGCGCGACCGCGACGACCCACTTCCACGCCACCTTGGGCCGTCCGACGAACCACAGCGCGGGCACGGCGGCGGCGAGGAACCGCAGCGCCGAGAAGAACAGCGGCGGGAAGTCGCGCAGGCCCACCTTGATGACGACGAAGTTGACGCCCCAGATGGTGGCGACGAGCACCGCGACGGCGACGTGACGTGGTTTCACGCCACCGAGTCTCAGCGCGAGCATCGTTTAGCACTAGCGAATAATGCTGAAGCTTTCGGTTTAGGATCGCTACATGCTTGATCTCGGACGGCTCCGCGCTTTGCACGCGGTGGCGCAGCACGGCTCGGTCGGCGCGGCGGCTGCGGCACTGGGCTACACCCCGTCGGCGGTGTCGCAGCAGATCGCCAAGCTGGAGCGGGAGACCCGCACCACGCTGCTGGAACGGCGCGGTCGCGGTGTCGCGCTGACCGACGCGGCGCACCTGCTGTCCGCCACCGCCGGGCAGGTGCTCGCGCTGGTCGAGCACGCCGAGGTGGCGTTGGAGGAGCAGCGCGGGGCGGCGGTGGGCGAACTGAGGGTCGGCGCGTTCGCCACCGCCGCCCGCGGTCTGCTGCCCGCGACGCTCGCGCGCCTCGCCGACGAGCACCCGCAGCTGGACGTGCGGCTGGTCGAGCTGGACCCGCCGGACGGACTGGAGGCCGTGGCGCGCGGCGAGCTGGACCTGGCCGTCACCCACGACTGGGTGAACGCGCCGCTGGCCGTGCCGGAGCCGGTGTCCCGCGTGCGGCTCGGCGTGGACGTCGCGGACGTGCTGGTGCCCGTCGACCACCCGCTGGCGGGGCGGGAGTCGGTGGCGCCGGAGGACCTGGCGGGCGAGCGGTGGATCTGCCAGCCCGAGGGGACGATCTGCCACGACTGGCTGGTGAACACGTTCCGCGGCGCGGGCATGGAACCGGACCTGGCCTACCGGATCGCCGAGTACGAGACCCAATTGGCGTTGCTGGCCAAGGGGATCGGGGTGGCCCTGCTGCCGCGGCTCGGTCGCGGCGCGCTGCCGGACGCCGTCCGGGCGGTGCCGTTCCTGCCGACGCCGACGCGCCGCGTGTTCGCCGTGTGGCGCACGCAGGCCACGCGCCGG
>NZ_JBHTLK010000082.1:20913-26734 GCF_042678885.1 Saccharothrix hoggarensis | reverse complement strand
ATACAATTTACTGGCTATTCGGCACGCTGTTGAGTTCTCAAAGAACACGCGCACACCGCCACTCATCACTGTTTCCAGGTGATTCGTATCCGGGGCTGATGTTCGCCGCGCTCCGTTCCGGTCTCTCTCCGGCCCGTTCCGCGCTGGCAGAGAGAAAGTTACACCCCCTGCCCGCGCAGATACAAATCGGGGGGTCGGTTTCGGCATCTCCGCAGCTAGGCGTGGTGCGGGGCCGTCCGGCGGAGGATGCTGTGCCGGTGCAGCTCCCCCCACGGCTCGGCTGGTACGCGGCGCACCTCCTGGTCGTCGCGGCTTGCTACTACGTCGGCGCACGGCTCGGGCTCCTCCAGGCGTTGGTGAACGACCAGGTGACGCCGTTGTGGCCGCCGACCGGTGTCGCCGTGCTCGCGCTGGTGCTCGGCGGGCTGCGGATGTGGCCGGGCATCGCGGTCGGCGCGTTCGTCGTCAACGCGACGCTGGGCGAGCTCGGGACGACGGTCCTCATCGGCGCGGGCAACACCCTCGCGCCGGTGGCCGCCTACCTGTTGTTGCGGCGGGTGGGCTTCCGGGCGGAGCTGGACCGCACGCGTGACGCGCTCGCGCTCGTGTTCGTCGGGGCGTTCGCGGGCATGGCGGTCAGCGCGACGGTGGGCAGCGGGGCGCTGCTGGCGACGGGCGCGATCACCCGCGGCGACTTCTGGTCGACGTGGACGGTGTGGTGGACCGGCGACGCGCTCGGTGTGCTGGTGTTCGTCCCGCTCGTCCTGGCGTTGCGCACGCTGCGCCGACGTCCGCGTCCCACGCGCCGGTGGTTGGAGGCTGCGGCGCTGGTGGGGAGCACGGCGGTGGTGATGGCGGTGGCGACCACCCACGACCTCCGGCTGATGTACCTGGTGTTCCCGTTCCTCATCTGGGCGGCGCTGCGCTTCCAGCACGCGGGCACGGCGCCGTGCGCGCTGATCGCGGCGACGTTGGCGGCACGGGGCGCGGCGATGGCCTCGGGTCCGTTCGCGGGGCTGGACCTGGTGGTGCGGATGGTGACGTTGCAGGCGTTCAACGGGACGGTGGTGTTGACGGCGCTGCTGTTGTCGGCGGCGATCGCGGAGCGGAACGCGGCGCGGGCGGCGATCGAGCGGACGGTGGCGCAGTTGGCGGACGTGGTGTCGCAGTACCAGCCGCTCCTGCTGGGCGAGGGCGCCGGGCTGCCGCTGAAGCCGCCGGAGGAGCGCGGGAAGTCGGAGGAGCGCTGAATGGACGTGGTCGTCGTCGGTGGCGGGCCGGCGGGGCGGGCGCTGGCGCGGGCGTGTGCCGCGCGGGGGTTGGCGACGACGCTGGTCGACCCGAACCCGGAGCGTCCGTGGCGGGCGACGTACGCGGCGTGGGTGGACGAGTTGCCCGCGGGCGCGCCGATCGCGGTGGCGACGTCGCGGGCGCGGGCGGTGGCCGTCGGCGAGCACCTCATCCCCCGCGGTTACGCGGTGCTGGACAACGAGGGGTTGCGCCGGCTCCCGGACGACGTGCGGGTGGTCGCGGGCCGGGTGGTCGACCGGACCGACGTGACGGCGACGTTGGCCGACGGGCGGGTGTTGCGGGGACGGGTGGTCGACGCGACCGGTGCGGCGGGTGGGCGCGCGGCCCAGACGGCGGTCGGCGTGGTCGTCCCCAAGGTGCGAGCGGCGCCGTTCGTGGGGGACGACGAGGCGTTGATCATGGATTGGCGCAAGCCGCCGGAGGCGACGACGGGCGACCCGACGTTCCTGTACGCGATCCCGGTGTCGGCGGACGCCGTGCTGGTGGAGGAGACGTCCTTGGCGCGCCGGCCGGGGTTGCCGTTGCCGGAACTCCGGCTGCGCCTGCACTCGCGGTTGGCCGCGCACGGCATCCCGGTGCCGGCGGACGAGGAGCGGGTGCGCATCCCGTTGGACGGGCGGGCGCGGGACGGCGCGTTCGGCGCGGCGGCGGGGCTGGTCCACCCGGCGACGGGGTACAGCGTGGCGGTGTCGCTGCGGCGGGCGCCGGTGGTGGCGGACGCGATCGCGGCGGGGCGGCCGGTGGCGCGGTCGGCGTCGGAACGGGCCGTGCACGCGTTGCGGTTGCGCGGTCTCGCCGCGTTGCTCGCACTACCGCCCGACGAGGTTCCGGAATTCTTCCACGAGTTTTTCCAATTGTCCGGCAGACTTCAACACGACTACCTCGGCGGGCACGATGACCTGCGGGGGACGGTCCGGGCGATGCTCCGGCTGTTCGGCTCGGCGCCGTGGCGTATGCGTGCTCGGATGGCATTTCCTGTGCATTCGGCCACAAGTGCGGGAACAACGGGTTAACGACCTCGGCAAAAGAAGATCGACCGGGCACGATCAGGGCCGTGCCCGCCTTGCTGGATGACGTTCGCTTCGCCTTCCAGCCGTTGTTCAACCTCCACACCGGAGGGGTCGTGGCGGTGGAAGCACTGGCCCGGCCGCACGACGGCACCGTGCAGGACCTGCTGCGGATGGCGTTCCGCGCCGGCTACCTGACCAACACCGACGTCGCGCTCGCGTGCCGCGCGGTCCGCCACGCCGCCGAGCACGGCTTGGGCGTGCCGCTGCACGTGAACCTCCTCGCCCTGACGGTCGCCGACAAGCCGGAGCTGATGGCCCCGCTGTACGGCGCGCTGCGCGAGGTCGGGCGCACCCCGGCGGACCTGGTCGTCGAGGTCGGCACGCCGTACTCGCGCGCGCCGCGGCGGCTGCTGGTCAAGGGCATCGAGCGGCTGCGCGAGGACGGGTTCCGGATCGGGCTCGACGGGGTCGGCGAGGGCGACTCGCCGTTGTCCCTGCTGACCGAGGTGCAGCCCGACGTGATCAAGCTGGACCGCGAGGTGGTGGTGGCGCTGCCCACCGACCCCGCGCGGTACGCGCTGGTGCAGGCGTTGCAGCACCTGTGCGAGCACACCGGTTCGCTGGTCGTGGCGGAGGGCGTGGAGACGGAGGCGCAGCTGGCGGCGCTGCGCCGGCTCGGCGTCCGGCTCGCGCAGGGGAACCTGCTGGCGGCGGCGCAACGGCGGCCGAAGGTGGACGCGACGATCTCGGCGGTGCTGAGCGAGGTCAACGACCCCGAGGCGACCACGATGACCGCGCCGTTGCGGCGCAAGGCCGGCCCGAAGGTGACGGACTTCCTGCACCCGGCGACCACGCTGCCCGACTCGGCGACGTCCGAGGAGGTGCGGGACGTGCTGGCGAACCAGCCGACCGTCACCGGCGTGGTGCTGGTGGACGACGACGGCAGGCCGCTGTGGACGGTGGACCGCAACCGGTTCCTGCTGGCCGTCACCGGGCCGTTCGGGCACGCGCTGCACGCCAAGCGGGAGGCGGCGCGGCTGGCGGACAAGCCGAAGGTGATCGGCGCCGACTCGAGCGCGCTGGAGCTGCTGGACGTGGTCGCGCACGCCAACCGCGAGCGCACCAACGACGACCTAGTGGTCGTGGACGACGACGACCGGTGCCTCGGCGTGGTGCGGGTGGCGGACGTGGTGCGCGGCATCGCCGAGATGAAGGTGGAGCAGGCGGCGGCGCTGAGCCCGCTGACCCGCCTGCCGGGCAGCGACTCGATCGCGCGCGAGGTGGACCGGCGCATCCTGGGCGGCGAGCTGTTCGCGGTGGGGTGGCTGGACGTGGACGCGTTCAAGCGCGTCAACGACTCGGCGGGGTTCGCGGCGGGCGACGACCTGATCCGGGAGATCGGGCGGGCGCTCACGGAGGGCGCGACGTCGTACCCCGGTGTGCAGGTCGGGCACGTCGGCGGCGACGACTTCCTGGTGGTGGCCGGGCTGAACGAGATCGTGCCCTACTCCGCCGGTGTGCTGGACGTGCCGTTCGAGGCGGAGGGGCGCGGGGTGACGTTGTCGCTGGCCACGTTGATCTGCGCGGCCGGGACGGTCGGGTCGTACCGGGAGGTGTCCCGGCTGCTGGCGCCGTTGAAGGAGCACGCGAAGTCGCTGCGCGGCACCAGTTGGGTGCTCGGCAGGCCGGGCAGCGACCACGTCGACGTGCTGCGCGGAGGGCCGCACCTGGCGGTAAGTTAAGGAGTTCACCGCAACGATGCGTGTGCGGTGAACGTGATTACTCATAGCATCAGGCTGACTACCCAGCGAAGGGAGTCCCTGGTGAGCGAGGCCACCGCCATACCGCTTCCGCGAACCGTCTCGGACCTGCCGCTCTCGGTGGGGGTCGAGGAGGAGTTCCTGCTGGTCGACGCGGACACCGGCGCTTTGGCGCCGCTCGCGGAGACCGTGCTGCACGGCGTGATGCCACCGGACCGGGCCTCCGGGCCGGGTGGACCGCTGGACCTCCAGCCGGAGATGACCCTCTACCAGGTCGAGAGCGCCACGTCGGTGTGCCGGAGCATGGCCGAGGTGCGCGAGGAGCTGCTGGCGGCGCGGCGCGCGTTGGCGTCGTTGGCGCACGCGCACGGCGCGCGGATCGTGGCTTCCGGCACGCCGGTTCTGGGTGGTGTCCGGCCGCCGCCGCTGGCGTCCGGTGAGCGCTACCGGACCATCGCCGCCGAGTACGGGTCGCTGATCGACGGGCTGACCATCTGCGGCTGCCACGTGCACATCGGCATCCCCGACGAGGAGACCGGCGTGCTGATCAGCAACCACCTGCGGCCGTGGTTGCCGGTGCTGCTGGCGATCAGCGCGAACTCGCCGTTCTCGGAGGGGCGGGACTCCGGGTACGCGAGCTGGCGCTACCTGGCGTGGAGCCCGTGGCCGTCGGCGGGCCCGCCGCCGTGGTTCGGGTCGGTCGAGGACTACCGCCGCGCCACGGGGGCGTTGCGTGCGGCGGGGGCGGCGTTGGACCCGGCGATGGTCTACTGGGACGTGCGGCTGTCGTCCCGCCACCCCACCGTGGAGGTGCGGGTGTGCGACGTGGCGGCGACGGTGGACGAGGCCGTCGTGCTGGCCGCCCTGATCCGGGCGATCGCGGGCACCGCGTTGACCGGTGCGCCGGCGTGGGACGTGCCGGAAGTCGTGCTGCGGACCGCGTTGTGGCGGGCGGCGCGGGACGGGTTGGACGGCGCGGCGCTCGACCCGCGGGCCGGGCGGCTGGTGCCGGCGGTGGACATGGTGCGGGCGTTGGTGGACTGGACGCGGCCCGCGTTGCGGGCGGTCGGGGACGAAGACCTGGTGGTCGACGGCCTCGACCGCGTGCTGCTGGACGGCACGGGCGCGGAGCGGCAGCGGCGGGCGCACCGGCGGCGCGGGTCGCTCGCCGACGTGGTCGAGTTGTTGGTGGCTCAGACGTAGGCCGGGTCTCCTGCCGAGGTGCCGGGAGCGGCCGGCCGGGGCATGCTGGGTGGGAGACCCGACAAGGAGGTTCGGCATGACCACCGCACGGGAGATCATGAACAGCGGTGTCCAGTGCATCAAGGACGACCAGAACCTGCTCGACGCGGCGCGCATGATGCGCGACCTGGGTGTCGGCTCGTTGCCGATCTGCGGCCAGGACGACAAGTTGCACGGGATCATCACCGACCGCGACATCGTGCTGCGCTGCGTGGCCGAGGGCCGCGACCCGGCGGCGATGAAGGCCGGGGAGATGTCCGGGCACCTGCACTGGGTGGACGCGAACGACGACGTGGCGCACGTGCTGCGGACCATGGAGGAGAACCAGATCCGGCGGCTGCCGGTGCTGGAGGACCACAGGCTGGTCGGGATGGTGTCGGAGGCGGATCTCGCGCGGCACTTGGACGACGGCCAGATCGCGGAGTTCGTGGAGCGCGTCTACGCCGGTTGAGGCGGTGTGACGGCTGGGGTGTGACGGCTGGGGTGTGACGGCTGCGG
>NZ_JBHTLK010000082.1:0-20819 GCF_042678885.1 Saccharothrix hoggarensis | reverse complement strand
CTGCGGTGTGACGGCTGCGGTGTGACGGCTGCGGTGTGACGGCTGCGGTGTGACGGCTGCGGTGTGACGGCCCGGAATTGTCGTACCCCGCCGGTAAGATCAAAGCAGGGGTCCCCTTGGCGGGGACCCCTGCTTCGCGTTCGGAGTTGCCCGGTGTCGGGCGGTCCGGCGGTGCGACGGCCGGGACGTGGAGCTGTCAGACGGTGAAGCCCAGGGCGCGGAGCTGCTCGCGGCCGTCGTCGGTGATCTTCTCCGGACCCCACGGGGGCATCCAGACCCAGTTGATGCGGAAGTCGTTGACGATCCCGCCACCGCCACCGCCGACCAGCGCCGAGCGCGTCTGGTCCTCGATGACGTCGGTCAGCGGGCACGCCGCGGACGTCAGGGTCATGTCGATGAGCGCGACGTTGTCCTCGTCGACCCGGATGTCGTACACCAGGCCGAGGTCGACGACGTTGATGCCCAGCTCGGGGTCGACCACGTCGCGCATGGCCTCCTCGACGTCGTCCAGGTTGGCCACGTCGGCCTTCGGCGCGGGCGGCTCGGGCATGCCCTCGATGCCGCGCACCACGTCTTCTTCGGCGGTCATGCCTTTGCTCCCTCGCTGCGTGCCACCGCGTCCTTGAAAGCCATCCAGCCCAGCAGCGCGCACTTCACGCGCGCCGGGTACTTCGCCACGCCCGCGAACGCGATGCCGTCCTCCAGGACGTCCTCGTCGGGCTCGACCTGGCCGCGGCCCTGCATGAGCTCCACGAACGCGTCCATCTTCTCGAACGCCTCACCGAGCGGCCGGCCCACCACCAGGTCGGTCAGCACCGACGTGGACGCCTGGCTGATCGAGCAGCCCTGGCCGTCGTAGGAGACGTCCCGCACGGTGTCGCCGTCGAGCTTCACCCGGAGCGTCACCTCGTCGCCGCACGTCGGGTTGATCTGGTGCGACTCGGCGTCGAACGGGTCGCGCAGACCGCGGCCGTGGGGGTTCTTGTAGTGGTCCAGGATGATCTCCTGGTACATCTGCTGCAACTGCATCATGCCCACCCGGAGATCATCGGACGCCGAAGAACTTCTGCGCCTCGCGGACGGCGTCGACCAGGGCGGTCACCTCGTCCAGCGTGTTGTACAGGTAGAAGCTGGCCCGCACGGTGGCGGCGGCGTCCATCCGCCGGTGCAGCGGCCACGCGCAGTGGTGGCCGACGCGCACCGCGACGCCGAGGCTGTCGAGCACCTGGCCCGCGTCGTGGGCGTGGATGCCGTCGATGACGAACGACACCGCGCCGCCGCGGTCGACGGTGTCCAGCGGGCCGACGACCCGCACGCCGGGGATCTCGGCGAGACCGCGCAGCGCCGCCTCGGTGAGCACGTGCTCGTGCGCGGCGATGCGGTCCATGCCGATGGCGTTGAGGTAGTCCACCGCCGCGCCGAGGGCCACGGCCTGCGACGTCATCGGCACGCCTGCCTCGAACCTCGCGGGCGGCGGGGCGAAGGTCGACTTCGCCATCTGGACCATCTCGATCATCGATCCGCCGGTGAGGAACGGCGGCAGGGTCTCCAGCAGCTCGCGGCGGCCGTAGAGGACGCCGATGCCGGACGGGCCGAGCATCTTGTGGCCGCTGAACACCGCGAAGTCCACGCCTAGCGCCTTGAAGTCGACCGGGCCGTGCGGCACGGACTGGCAGGCGTCCAGCACGGTCAGCGCGCCCACCGCGCGGGCCGCGTCCGCGAGCACGCGCACCGGGTTGACCGTGCCCAGCACGTTCGACTGGTGGGTGAACGCCACGACCTTGGTGGCCGGGGTGATCAACGAGTCGATCTCCGACAGGTCGAGCCGGCCCTCGTCGGTGACGCCGAACCAGCGCAGCGTGGCGCCCGTGCGGGCGGCCAGCTGCTGCCAGGGCACCAGGTTCGCGTGGTGCTCCATCTCGGTCACGACGATCTCGTCGCCGGGGCCGAGGCGGAACCGCTCGGCCTCGGGACCGGCGGTGGCCGCGTTGCCCATCGCGTACGCGACGAGGTTCACGCCCTCGGTCGCGTTCTTGGTGAACACGATCTCGCCGTAGTCCACGCCCACGAGGTCGGCGATCTTCTGCCGCGCGCCCTCGTAGGCGTCGGTGGCCTCCTCGGCCAGCTGGTGCGCCCCGCGGTGGACCGCGGCGTTGGCGGTCTCCAGGAAGGCGCGCTCGGCGTCGAGGACCTGCCTCGGGCGTTGCGAGGTGGCGCCGGAGTCCAGGTAGACCAGCCGCTTGCCTTCCCGCACGGTGCGGCCCAGGATCGGGAAGTCCGCGCGGACGCCTACGACGTCCAGTGGAGTAGCGGTGGTGGTCACTGCCCCGACGCCTCCTCTCGATACGAGTTCACGTTGCCCACGACAGGTGCAACGTCAGCCGACCTTGGCGGCTTCCTGCTTGCCGATGTACTTCACGTAACCCTCGGCCTCGAGCTTGTCGGCCAGCTCCGGGCCGCCGGACTCGGCGATGCGGCCGTTGGCGAACACGTGCACGAAGTCGGGCGAGATGTACTTGAGGATGCGGGTGTAGTGCGTGATCAGCATGACGCCGACGTCGCCGGACTGCTTGTACCGGTTCACGCCCTCGGAGACGACGCGCAGGGCGTCGACGTCCAGACCGGAGTCGGTCTCGTCGAGGATCGCGACCTTCGGCTTGAGCAGGCCCAGCTGCAGGATCTCGTGGCGCTTCTTCTCGCCGCCGGAGAAGCCCTCGTTGACGGAGCGCTCGGCGAAGGCCGGGTCGATGTCCAGCTCGGACATCGCCTCCTTGACCTCCTTGACCCAGTGCCGCAGCTTCGGTGCCTCGCCGCGCACGGCGGTGGCGGCGGTGCGGAGGAAGTTCGACATCGAGACGCCGGGCACCTCGACCGGGTACTGCATGGCGAGGAAGAGGCCCGCGCGGGCGCGCTCGTCCACGGTCATCTCCAGCACGTCCTCGCCGTCCAGCAGCACGCTGCCGGAGGTGATCTCGTACTTGGGGTGGCCGGCGATGGCGTACGACAGCGTCGACTTGCCGGAGCCGTTCGGGCCCATGATGGCGTGGGTCTCGCCTGCGTTGATCGTCAGGTCGACGCCCTTGAGGATCTCCTTGGAGCCCTCGTCGGTGTTGACCGAGACGTGCAGGTCCTTGATCTCCAGAGTGGCCATTGGTGCTTCGTTCTCCTGGTGTTGCGAGCGGAAGTCAGTTCGTGGTGGTGGTGACGTCCACGTGGACGTCGTCACCGCGGAGTTCGACGGCGAACACGTCGACCGGCTCGGTGGCGGGCGGCGAGGACGGGCGGCCGGTGCGCAGGTCGAAGCACGACCCGTGCAGCCAGCACTCCACGCCGTTGCGCGTCACCTCGCCCTCGCTGAGCGCGACCTCGGCGTGCGAGCAGACGTCGCGCAGGGCGTGCACGGTGTCGCCGTCGCGGACGAGCACGACCGGGGTGCGCTCGTCGCCGACCTCGAACGCCGCGGGCTTGCGGTCGTCGAGGTCGGTCAGCGAGCACACCCTGGTCACACGCCCACCGCTTCGAGTTCCGCCTCGATGGCGGCTTCCAGGCGCTCGCGCACCTCCGGCACGGTGATCTTGAGCAGGATCTCGTGGAAGAACCCGCGCACGACCAGCCTCCGCGCCTGGTCCTCGGGGATGCCCCGGGCCTGGAGGTAGAACAGCTGCTCGTCGTCGAACCGGCCGGTGGCGCTGGCGTGGCCCGCGCCCTCGATCTCGCCGGTCTCGATCTCCAGGTTCGGCACCGAGTCGGCGCGCGCGCCGTCGGTGAGCACCAGGTTCCGGTTCAGCTCGAACGTCTCGGTGCCCTCGGCGGCGGCGCGGATCAGCACGTCGCCGATCCACACGGTGTGCGCGTCCTCGCCCTGCAGCGCGCCCTTGTAGACCACGTTGCTGCGGCAGTTGGACGCCGAGTGGTCGATGAAGGTGCGGTGCTCCAGGTGCTGGCCCGCGTCCGCGAAGTAGAGGCCGAGCAGTTCCGCGTCGCCGCCGCGGCCGCTGTACGTGACCACGGGGGTGAGCCGGACCAGGTCGCCGCCCAGGGTGATGACGGTGTGCTTGAACGTGGCGTCGCGGCCCAGCTTGGCGTGGTGCGACGACACGTGCACGGCGTCGTCGGCCCAGTCCTGGATGGCCACGACGGTGAGGTGCGCGCCGTCGCCGACGACGAACTCCACGTTGTCGGCGTAGGCGCCGGAGCCGCGGTGGTCGACGACCACGACGGCCTCGCTGAACTGCTGAGCCTCGACGTGCAGGTGGCCGTAGGCGACCTTGCCCTCGCCGGGGCCGGTGACCGTGACGACGGTCGGCTCGACCTTCGCGTCCTTCGGCAGGGTGACGACGGTGGCCTCGGCGAACGACGTCCACGCCTGGGCGGCGACGCGGTCACCGGGGGTGCCCGCGACGCCGAGCCGCTCGTCGCCGCGGGCGACGGTCTCGACCGAGACGCCCTCGGGCGCCTTGACGTCGACGGCGGCCGTGCCGGTCGCCTCGGCGCCGTTGTGCAGGTTCGCCAGGCGCTTCATGGGGGTGAAGCGCCAGATCTCCTCGCGACCGCCGGGCACCTCGAACGCGTTCACGTCGAAGGACGTGAAGTGGTCCGCGCGCGAGGACACGGGGGCACCCGCACCGTGCGAGTGGGCCGTCAGGCCGTGTTGCTGCTGTTCGGTGGTGACGGCCATGTCAGCCGACGGCCCCTTCCATCTGAAGCTCGATCAGGCGGTTCAACTCCAGCGCGTACTCCATGGGCAGCTCGCGCGCGATGGGCTCGACGAACCCGCGCACGATCATCGCCATGGCCTCGTCCTCGTTGAGACCGCGGGACATGAGGTAGAACAGCTGGTCCTCGGACACCTTCGAGACCGTGGCCTCGTGGCCCATCGACACGTCGTCCTCGCGGACGTCGACGTACGGGTAGGTGTCCGAGCGGCTGATGTTGTCCACCAGCAGCGCGTCGCACTTGACCGTGGACTTCGAGTGGTGCGCCCGCTTGTTGACCTGCACGAGGCCGCGGTACGAGGTGCGGCCGCCGCCGCGCGCCACCGACTTCGACACGATCGTGGACGACGTGTGCGGCGCCATGTGGACCATCTTCGCGCCGGCGTCCTGGTGCTGGCCCTCGCCCGCGAACGCGATCGAGAGGACCTCGCCCTTGGCGTGCTCGCCCATCAGGAACACGGCCGGGTACTTCATGGTCACCTTGGAGCCGATGTTGCCGTCGATCCACTCCATGGTCGCGCCCTCTTCGGCCTTGGCGCGCTTGGTGACCAGGTTGTAGACGTTGTTCGACCAGTTCTGGATGGTCGTGTAGCGGCAGCGACCACCCTTCTTGACGATGATCTCCACGACGGCGGAGTGCAGCGAGTCCGACGAGTAGATCGGCGCGGTGCAGCCCTCGACGTAGTGCACGTACGCGCCCTCGTCGACGATGATCAGCGTGCGCTCGAACTGGCCCATGTTCTCGGTGTTGATCCGGAAGTAGGCCTGGAGCGGGATGTCGACGTGGACGCCCTTGGGCACGTAGATGAACGAGCCGCCCGACCACACCGCGGAGTTCAGCGCGGAGAACTTGTTGTCACCCGACGGGATGACGGAGCCGAAGTACTCCTTGAACAGCTCCGGGTGCTCGCGCAGCGCGGTGTCCGTGTCGAGGAAGATGACGCCCTGCTCCTCGAGGTCCTCGCGGATCTTGTGGTAGACGACCTCGGACTCGTACTGGGCCGCGACGCCGGAGACCAGGCGCTGCTTCTCCGCCTCCGGGATGCCGAGGCGGTCGTACGTGTTCTTGATCTCGTCGGGCAGGTCGTCCCAGGTCGCCGCCTGCTTCTCGGTCGACCGGACGAAGTACTTGATGTTGTCGAAGTCGATGCCCGACAGGTCGGAGCCCCACGTCGGCATGGGCTTGCGGTCGAACAGCCGCAGCGCCTTCAACCGGAACTCGAGCATCCACGCGGGCTCGTTCTTCTTGGCCGAGATGTCCCGAACGACGTCCTCGTTCAGGCCCCGGCGAGCGCTCGCGCCTGCCACGTCCGAGTCGGACCAGCCGAACTCGTAGTTGCCGATGCTCGCCAGGGTCTCTTCCTGGGTGAGCGGGGCTGTGGTGGTGCGCTGCTCGGCAGCGGCAGTCATGCGGGCTCCCCTCCATCTGGGATCCGGGGTGTGTTCGGGATGTGCGTCGTGCACACGGCATCGCCGCGGGCGATGGTGGCCAGGCGCTGGACGTGCGTGCCGAGCAGGTCGGCGAACGCCGCCGTCTCGGTCTCGCACAGCTGCGGGAACTCGGCCGCGACGTGCGCCACGGGGCACAGGTGCTGGCAGAGCTGCTCGCCCGCCCCCACGTGGCGCGCCGAGGCAGCGTAGCCCTCCCTGGTCAACGCCAGGGCGAGCGCCTTGGCGCGCTCGGCGGCGTCCGGCTGGGCCACGATGGCCGCGCGGTGCTGGTCGACGAATGCGGACACCCGCCGTTCGGCGAAGGTTCGTACCGCCTCCTCCCCGCCCTGTTCGGCGAGGAACCGCAGCGCGGCCACGGCGAGGTCGTCGTAGGCGTGCCCGAAGCGGGCCCGCCCCTGCTCGGTCAGCAGGAAGAGCTTGGCCGGGCGCCCCCGGCCGCGCTGCCCCTGGCGAGGCGCCTCCCTGCTGGTCGCCTCACCGTCGGCCACCAGCGCGTCGATGTGCCTGCGCACCGCCGTGGGGCTCAGGCCCAGCTGCTCCGCGACCGAGGCCGCGGTGACGGGGCCCTGCTCCAGCAGCAGGCGTGCGACGGCGTGCCGGGTTCGCCCGTCGTGCCCGGACGGCACCACGGTCGACTCGCTCCCGACGTTTTTCACAACACCAGTGTTGCGTATTTCGTCGGCGGTCGCAAAGATCGCCGCGCGTCGGGTGACCCGACTCACGCGCCGGGGCCGGTCGCTACCCTTCGGACGTGACGGCGGGCGGAATGGTGATGGCGAACCGGGACGGGATCGGCGAGGCAGCGCCGCTCGACGCCCCGGAGCGGCGACAGCTCGACGTCATCCGCCGCTGGGGCACGGTCGGGGCGCTGCTGCTGGCCGTCGGCTCCCTCGGGTCGGGCGCCGCGCCGATCTTCAGCCCGCTGCCGGGCACGCCGCTGCTCGGGCTGTTCCCCCGGATGCCGAGCGCGTCGATGGCCGTGGCGTGGACCGGCATCTTCCTCATCGTGTCGGCGTGGCTGTGGCTGGGCCGGTTCGCCCGGCCGGGCAGGCCGCGGCTGATGTCGCGCAGCCAGCTCGACCGCACGCTGCTGATGTGGATCACGCCGCTGGTGTTCGTGCTGCCCATGTTCAGCCGGGACGTGTACAGCTACCTGGCGCAGTCGCAGATCGCGGCCAACGGCCAGGACCCGTACGAGCAGGGGCCGGCCACCGCGCTGGGCGTCGAGCACCCGCTGACGAAGAACGTGCCGAACATCTGGCGCGAGACGCCCGCGCCGTACGGGCCGCTGTTCCTGGCCGCCGGGCGGGTCATCTCGATGGTGACCGGCGACAGCGTGCTGCCGGGCGTCTTCCTGCACCGGCTGCTGGTGCTGCTGGGGCTCGCGATGATCGTGTGGGCGCTCCCCCGGCTGGCCCGGCGGTTCGGCGTGCCGCCGGTGAGCGCCCTGTGGCTCGGCGCGGCGAACCCGCTGGTGCTGTTCCACCTGGTCGTGGGCGTGCACAACGAGGGCCTGGCGATCGGCCTGATGCTGGTGGGGCTGGAGTTGGCGCTGCGGCGGATGCCCACGGTGTCGGGCACGCCGATGACGCGGGACGAGCTGCTGTGGATCGTGCTCGGCGCGACCATGATCACGATGGCGGCGGCGGTGAAGATCCCGGCCGCCCTGGCGCTCGGCTTCCTGGGCGTGATGATCGCGCGGCGGATGGGCGGCCGGTTCTCCGACCTGGTCCGGTCGGCGCTGTTGTTGCTGGTCATCTCGGGTGTGGTGATGACCGGGACGTGCATCGGCACGGGGCTCGGGTTCGGCTGGGTGGAGACGCTGAACGTCGCCAGCACGGTCAAGAGCTGGATGTCGCCGCCGACCGCGATGGGCTTCCTGGGCGGCGGGCTCGGCCTGCTGCTCGGGCTCGGCAACCACACCGAGTCGATGATCGTGCTGATGCGCCTGGTCACGCAGGCGGTGTCGGTGGTGATCGTGGCGACGCTGCTGTGGAAGGCGTTCCGGGGTCGGATCAAGGCCGTCAACGGGCTGGGCGCCGGGCTGGGGGCCGTGCTGGTGCTCGGACCCGTGCTCCAGCCGTGGTACGTGCTGTGGGCGGCGTTGCCGCTGGCCACGGCCGTGCTGGCGCGCCGGTTCCGGGTCTTCGCGACCACGGCCAGCGCGGTCATCGCGGTGATCCTGCCGCCGACCGGTTCGGCCTTCGACGGGCGGGCGTACATCGTGCCGCAGGCCGTGACGGGCGCGGCGATCGTGTTCGCGGTGTGCCTGTTCGTCGCGCGCAAGCAGGTGTTCCCGCTGATCAGGCGCGACCCGGTGCCCGGCTCGGCGTGAGCGCGCGGCACGTCCTCGACGAGCCCGGCCCGCTGAGCGCGCGGGCGCGGGCGTTCCTGCGGCGGCACGCCTCGGTCGTCCCGGTGGACACCGGTCCCGACGACGACGAGTGCCGTGCCGCGATGGCCGCCGTGCTCGGGCACGTGGACGAGGGGGCGCTGGCGGCGCTGCGGTGGACGCAGGCGCGGTACTCGGGGCTGGCGTACCGGAGCCCGCTGCTGGGCGACATCCGGTTCCAGCCGGTCTTCGAGGTCGACGGCGACACCGGCCGTGTGGAGTTCTGGCACGGCATCGTGGACGTCGCCCCCGACGGCGTCTCCGGTGGCGCGTTCCTCCCCGACGGCACGGTGACCTACGGCGTGCTGGACGTGGAGGTGCCCGTGTTCCCCTCCGTCGACCACTTCCTGGAGTGCGACGCCCTGCTCGACCACGCCCGCCGGCTGCGCCCGCTGTCCGCGGCGGAGCCGGCCGACGCGGCGGCCCACCTCGCCGGGCTGCGGGAGCGCCGGCCCCGCCTGCGGCGGCTGGAGGCGGCGAGCGGGCCCGCCGTCGGGTGGTGGACCGACGACGAGGTGCTGGTGCAGGTGGACGAGTTCCGGTCGCGGCTGGGGTCCGGCTCCTACCGTCCGCCGCCGGTCGTGCGCATCTGGGCGGTGTAACCCGCGACCCCGGGCGGACGAGACACCGGTACTGGGAGGATCGGGGCCGCAATCCGGGGAGGGAGTGCGCGATGACCGACGTGCCGCAGGAGCAGATCCGGTTCGCGGTGGTGCTCAACGGGGGTGTGAGCCTCGCCGTGTGGATGGGCGGGGTCGTGCTCGAACTCGACCGCCTGACCAGGGGCGACGGCCCGTACGCCGACTTGCTCGCGATGGTCGGCAGCACGGCCCGCGCCGACGTCATCACGGGCACGTCGGCGGGTGGCATCAACGGCGCCGCGCTGGCGTTGTCGCAGGTCAACGCCAACGCCAGGCTGGAACGGCTGCGGGACCTGTGGGCCGAGCAGGGTCGGATGGAGCAGTTGCTGCGCACGCCGTTCCGCGGGCAGCCCGTGTCGCTGCTGAAGGGCGACGAGTTCTTCCTCCCCCGGCTGCGGGAGGCGCTGGAACGGCTCACCGCCGACTTCGAGCCCACGCCGCGCGACGACCGGCCCGTCGACCTGCGGATCACCACGACCCTGCTCGCGGGCGTCCCCACGGTCACCCACGACGACCTCGGCCAGACCCTCGTGCAGGCGTCCCACCAGGGCAGCTTCTCGTTCCGCCGCGACCCCGGCGGCCGGGACGACTTCACCGCCGACAAGCTGCCGACGCTGGTCGGCCGGATGGCGCTGGCCGCACGCTCGTCCGCGTCGTTCCCGTTCGCGTTCGAGCCGTCGTTCATCCCGGTGGCGCCCGGCGCGCCCGACGGCGACAAGCCGAACATGGCCGACGTCGCGTCGTGGGCCAACGGCACCGACAACCGGTCCCGCTACGCCGTGGACGGCGGGGTGCTCGTCAACACGCCCACCAAGGAGGCGTTGGAGGCCATCGACCGGATGCCCGCCGAGGGGCCGGTGCGGCGGGTGATGCTGCTGGTGTTCCCGCACGCGCCGGAGGCCGTCGTGGAACCGGTCGCCCCGGTGGACGGCGCGCTGCCCAGCACCATCGCCACCGGCGCGAAGCTCCTGCAGGCGCTGACCAGCCAGAGCGGCCGCACGTACGTCGAGCGCATCGAGGAGCACAACCGGGGCGCCGCGTCCCGGCGCGGTGGGCGCAACGCCCTGCTGGACCGGCTGGCCGCGGGCGGTTCGGTCACCGCGAAGCTGTACGCGCTGGCCGCGACCCTGCACGACCACTACGAGGACGTGCGCATCCGGCACGCCGCGCGCGACGTCACGTCCCGCCAGTTCGAGGTGCCCGGCGCGAACGCCGCGGGCTGGACGTTCGAGCGGGTGCGGGCGGCGGCCGAGGCGGCGCAGCGGGAGTACCGCGCGGAGCACGGCAGGCTGCCGTACGTGCCGACGAGGCCGCAGCCGGCCGCGCTGCCGGGGCACGGCTGGCCGTGGGGCATCACGATGGCCGAACGGCTCGCGTCCGCCGCGATGGACCTGCTCAAGCGCCTGGTGTGGGTGATGCCGGACGCCGACCGGCTGGCCCTGGCCCGCACGAACCTGTTCGACGTGCGGGCGAGGCTGCGGGCCGCCCGGACCGAGCTGGACGCGCAGTGGACCACCGACGGGCCGGAGGAGCTGGACCAGGCGTACTGGGAGCGGCGGGTCCGGCGGTTCGCCGTGAAGATGCTGGACGAGCCGGACGGCGTCGGGCAGCGCGTGCGGGAGCAGGTGGACCGGATCGCGGGCGTCCTCGGCGACGCGCACGACATCCTCGACCAGCTCGGCGACGACGAGCTGCGGGCGGGCGTGCTGCGGTCGTGGCACCGGCTGCTCACCGAGCCGCGCACCGACGCGGAGGCCGAGGCCGGGCTGGTCGCGGGCGAGCTGTGGCTGTCGCGGGTGCTGGCGCTGGAGGTCGCCACCACGTGCCTGGCCGACGACACCGGCGGCGGCCTCGACCAGGCCGTGGAGCTGGTGCAGATCAGCCTCCAGACGCGCAACGCGTTCGCCGAGCACAGCCTCACCGCGGAGGACAAGGCGGGCGGCGCGTCGCTGAACCGGTTCTCCGGGTTCCTGAAGCGGTCCTGGCGGGTCAACGACTGGATCTGGGGCCGGCTCGACGGCGCGACGATGCTGTGCAAGGTGGTGTTCGACCCGAAGCGGCTGCTGCGCGTCGACCGGCTGGCCGGGGGCGGCGGCGACCCCGTCGAACGCGCCTCGCGCAAGGTGGACGAGCTGGTGGCGGAGCTGTTCGGCGACGGGCTGCCGGACGAGCTGAAGCCGTGCGCGGCGCGGGCCAAGGCCGAGCTGGGGAAGGTGTACGCCGACCCGGATGCCGACCACCCGCCGACGTGCGCGGCGCTGGCGGAGCTGGCCGCGTGGGCGCTGCACGTGCGGATCATCTGCGAGGAGCTGCCCGCCCTGCGGGCCGCGATCCTGGCCGACCGGCACGAGGGCGCGGACCGGCGGTCGCGCGGCGAGCTGTTCCTGGAGGAGCAGTCCGCGCTGCTGGCCCGGCTGCCCGTGCGGACCGACGCGGAACGGGTCGAGGTGGGCGTGCGGGCGTTGAGCGCGTTCGACCGGGCGGGCATCGGGCGCGAGCCGCTGGTGCAGGAGGCGAGCAGCGATCAGGTGATCCGCACGGCCGCGACGGCGGCGGCGGTGGCGATCACCGTGGCCGACAGCGACAACTCCGGGCTCGGCACGGCGAAACCGCTGACCAGGACGTTGCGCGGGGCGGCGCTGCTGCCGTACTGGACGATCACCGGGCTGACCAGGGGCGGCCGGTTGGCGCAGTTCCTCGGGCTGCTCGGGTTCGCTCTGGGCGGCGCGCTGCTGGTGCTGGCGCTGTTCGACCTGCTGCCGCCGTGGGCGGTCGGCCCGTCGGCGGCGTTCGGCGGCGGCACGCTGCTGGCCGCGTTCGGCTACGCCGCCCTGCGGTCCGGGACGCTGCTGCACGGGCTGGTGCTGCTGTCGCCCGTGATCCCGCTGGTGACCGTCGCGATCGACCGGACGCGGGACGCGATGGCGTCCGGCCGGACCGGCGACCAGGCCGTGACGGGGATGGTGGCGGTCGGCGGGGTGCTGCTGGTCGTGGTGGGCCTGCTGATCATCGGCAGCCTGCCCGCGCCGGTGGGCACGCCGCTCGCCGTGCTGGGCAAGATCCGGCTCCGGCCGCGGCTGCTGCTGCGGGTGCTGGTGGCGGCGGCGATCGTGGCGGGCGTGTGGGCCGTGGTGCGGTACCGGCTGTACGACCTGGACCCGGCGCTGGTGGTGGTCGGCACGGTCGTCGCGATCGTGTTCGGCGCGGTCACGTCGTACCTGCTGGGCAGCTCGCTGCGCCGGTGGCGGCGGGTGGACGACGCGTGGGACACCGAGGCCGCCGAGCCGCCCGCGTCCGCGACCGCCGGGTGGGCCGCCGTGTACGGGTCGGTGCTGCTGGTCGTCGCCGCCGCGGTGCAGGTGTTCGGGCTGCGGTTCACCGGCTGGGAGGCGGTGCTGGGCACGGCGCTGGCGTTCGGGCTGGTGCTGCTGCTGGTGACGACGTGGTGGGTGCCGCTGCGGGCCCGGCGGACCATCGCCAGGTCCCTCGTCGAGCAGATGTCCATCGTGGACTTCGAGCGCGGTGACGTGGCGGAGGCGCTGCTGAAGCGGTTGGAGGGGCACGGGATGCTGTTCAAGTTCCTCACCGAGCTGGACGACGCCGGCCGGCCCCGGCTCAGCTCCACCGGCCTCCGCGTCGCGCGGCGCGTCGCCCGCCGGTCCGCCACGGGCCACGACGTCGACTGACGGCCGGTCGGGCCCTCACCCTCCCGCGAGCAGCCGGGCCAGCGGCTCGCGGACGTCGGCGGGGTGCAGGCCCAGCCGGTCGAACTCGTCGGCGGACGCCCACACCAGCTCGAAGCGGTTGTCCGGGCCGTGCGCCCCGGCCTCCTCGCCGGACAGGACCGGCACGCCGGTGACGTCGGCCACCAGGAAGTACGACGCCGGCCGGCCGTTGTGCCGGCCGGTCCACAGGAGCCGGTCGATCCTCGCGCCGAGCGTCGTCTCCTCGGCCGGCTCGCGCAGCGCCGCGGCTTCCGCCGTCTCGCCCTCCTCGACGTGCCCGCCGGGCAGGACCGCGTAGTGGTGGCCCGGGCACGTCGGCCCGGAGTGGCCGGCGGCGCACGTCACGCACGCCTCGGCGGACTCGCGGCGGAGGAAGCGCTTGACCACCAGCGCGCGCGAGCCGTCCACGACCACGGCGACCGCACGGGGAACCGGCACCACCCGATCATGGCACCGCCCGGCCGGCTCCCCCAGTGCGAGCCGGCCGGGCGGGGGTCGGAGGGGTCAGGCCGCCAGCGCGGGGGCCATGCGGACCACGGGCAGGCCCAGCGCCCGCGCGTACAGCGACTCGAACGTGTCCAGCGTGGTGTCGATGGCGTGCGCGGCGATCAGCTCGCTGCTCGCCGCGCCCATCCGGGCGGTGACGGCCGGGTCGGCGGTGACGGCGTGCAGCCGGTCCGCCAGCCCGCGCACGTCGCCCGGCGTGAACAGCCAGCCGTTGCGGCCGGGCCGGCACAGGTGCGGCAGCGCCATCGCGTCGGCGACGACCACCGGCTTGCCCGCGGCCATCGCCTCCATCGTGGCCAGGCTCTGGAGTTCCGCGATGCCCGGCATGCAGAACACGTCGGCGCGGGCGTACGCGTCCAGCAGCTCGTCCTCGCTCACGAACCCGCGGAACCGCACCCGGTCGGCGATGCCCAGGTCGCGGGCCAGCAGCTCCCACTCCGCGCGGCACGAGCCGTCGCCGACGATCTCCGCGTGCAGCCGCGGCACGAGCGCCAGCGCGCGCAGCAGCTCGTCCACCCGCTTCTCCTCGTCCAGCCTGCCCACGAACAGCACGGTCGGCGCGTCGGTGTGCCGCTCGGGCCGGCGCAGCCGGTACCGGTCGATGTCGATGCCGCACGACACGGGCACGGCCCGCTCGGGGAAACCGTTGTCGTGCAACAACCGCACGGCGCGCGGCGTCGGCGCGGTGACCACGTCGGCCAGGCCGAACACGCGGCCCAGGTCGCGCCACGCCCACCGCGACGCCATGCCCCGCAGCCACGCGGGCACGTGGGCGTGGCCGAACAGGTTCTCCGGCATGAAGTGGTTCGTCGCCACCGTCGGGACGCCCAGCGCCGCCGCCCGCCGCAGCACGTACCGGCCCACCACGAAGTGCGCCTGGACGTGGACCAGGTCCGGCCGCAGGTCGTCCAGCAGCACCTCGACGTCCCGGCGCACCTGCCACGGCAGGCCGATGTGGAACGTGCGGTGGAACGGCGTGCGGTGCGAGCGCAGCCGGTGCACGGTGATGCCGTCGACGCGCTCGGTGCGCGCCTGCCCGTCCGGGGCGACGCAGATCACGTGCACGTCGTGGTCGCGGCCGGCGAGGCCGGTGGCGAGGCGGTGGGCGAAGCGGGCCGCGCCGTTGACGTCCGGGGGGAACGTCTCCGCGGCGATCACGATCCGCATGGCGCGTCCGTTGGTCACTGTCGTCTCCGATCTGGTGGGAACTGCGGTGGGGTTTCGCGTGCGGGCCAGCGCGACGACGCCGCCGACGGCGATCGCGGCGCAGGCGAGTTCGGCCAGGGCGATCGCGCCGCTGGTCCGGGTCGCCTCGCCGAGGAGCCCCGCGCCGATGCCGACGGCGACGAGCGGGTCCACCACGGTGAGGCAGGCGACCGCGACGTGCGGCGGTCCGCCGGCGTAGGCGTGCTGGATGAACCAGCCGCCGACGAGGAGGGCGGCGACGATGCCCGCCGCCGAGAGCGCGGTCGACCACGCCAGGGCACCCCGCTGGACGTCCTGGGACACCGACCGCATGAGCACCGAGACGAAGCCGTAGGCGACACCGCCCGCCGTGCCGAACCCGAGGGCGCGCACCGCGGGCCGCGTCGACAGCACGCCGACCAGGGCGGGCACGGCGATCAGGCCGACCGCCAGCAGGGCGGCCGTCAGCTCCGCCTCCGGCGCGACCGTCGTGGACGTGGCGCTGCCCGCGGCCAGGAGCACGAAGGCGCCCACGCCGAACGTGGTCCACGCGACCGCGGGCAGCTCACGCCGGCGACCGTCGAGCACGGCGGTGATGCCGATGGCGACCACCCCGACCGGCTGCACCACGCTCAACGGCGCCATACCCAGCGCCGCCGCGTGCACCCCGGCGCCGAGGCCGGGCAGCAGCAGGCCCAGCAGCCACCGCGGCCGGCGCAGCAGCTCCGCGACCCGCGGCGGGCCGTCGCCCGCCCGCACGGCCTGGTGCTGGAGCCGGGCGGCGAAGGCGAAGAACACGGCGCCGAGCACCGCGAGCAGGACGGCGAACCACGTCATGAGGACACCCCGCGGCGGAGGACGGCGGCCGCCAGGGCGAACAGCAGGCCGTACAGGAGGGCGAACAGCACCCGTTCGAAAAGGCCCAGAACCACCGCGCCGCTGCCGGGGTACACGACCGAGGCGTGGCTCAGCATGAATGCCACCGAAGTGATCCCGGCGGCCACCGAGAAACGGCGCACCGCGGTACTGGAAATGAACGTCCGGGAAATCAGCCAGCCCGCCAGCGGAAGGCTCGCGAACATCACCGCGCCCGCGTACCGGTGCACCGCGCCGGAGAACGACGTCGGCGCGCCGGTGGGGTCCGTGGGGAACACCGCGGCCACCGCCAGCCCCGCCGACCACAGCCCCATCAGCACCGCGACCGGCCCCCGCCTGGGCAGACCCGACCGGACCAGCGCGGCGAGCAGGCCCACCGAGGCGGCGGCCAGGGACAGCGCGGTGACGGCGAGCAGCCCGCTGCCGTTGTCGACGAAGATGTAGTCGCTGATGGTGTGCGTGATCGGACTAAGCTCGCCGACCGACGCCACGTGCAGGTAAACAACCGGGAACAGCGACAGGACAAGGCCCGCAACAGCCAGCGGCAACACCGCCGCCCTCTTTTTCCCGGCCATCCCGATCATGAGGAATATCCTGGCCGGGAAAGTGGTCCGCAGATATCCGGAACACCCCCGAGACGACCCTGAAGGCACCCGGAGGACCCTGGTGGGGCTGACCCCACCACCGGGGCGGGGGCGGGCACGCCCTACGCTTCCCGGTCGTGAGCCCGCACCCCCAGCACCCTGCCGTGGAAGTGTCGGGGCTGGTCAAGCGCTACGGCTCGACCGTCGCGGTGAACGGACTCGACCTCACCCTGGAAACCGGCACGGTCCTCGCGCTCCTCGGCCCGAACGGCGCCGGGAAAACGACGACCGTCGAGGTGTGCGAGGGATTCCGGAACGCCGACGGCGGCGAGGTCCGCGTCCTCGGGCTCGACCCCCGCCGCGACGGCGACCGGCTGCGCCCCCGGATCGGCGTGATGCCGCAGGGCGGCGGCGGCTACCCCGGCGTGCGCGCGGACGAGATGTTGCGCCTCGTCGCCGCCTGCGCCGCCAACCCCCTCGACCCCGCCTGGCTGCTCGACGTGCTGGGCCTGTCGTCCTCGCTGCGCACCCCGTACAAGCGGCTCTCCGGCGGGCAGCAGCAACGCCTGTCGCTCGCGTGCGCCCTGGTCGGGCGGCCGGAGCTGGTGTTCCTCGACGAGCCGACCGCCGGCATGGACCCGCAGGCCCGCCGCCTGGTGTGGGAGCTCGTGTCGGCGCTGCGCGCGGACGGCGTCAGCGTCCTGCTCACCACCCACCTCATGGACGAGGCCGAAGCGCTCGCCGACCACGTCGTCATCGTGGACGCGGGCCGCGTCGTCGCGCAGGGCAGCACGGCCGAGCTGACCGCGCACCGCGCCGACGACCGGCAGCTCCGCTTCCGCGCCCGTCCCGGCCTCGACCTGACGTTGCTGCGCGACGCCCTGCCCGAAGGGCTCGTGGTGCGCGAGGCGACCCGGGGCACCTACCTCGTGCAGGGCCACATCGACCCGCAGGTCCTCTCCACCGTCACGTCCTGGTGCGCCCAGCAGGGCGTGCTGGCCGACGAGCTGACCGTGGCCAGGCGCAGCCTGGAGGACGTGTTCCTGGAGCTGACCGGCAGGGAGCTGCGCTCGTGACGGAACCCCGTTTCACCCCCGGCACGTTCACGCCCGCGCCCGGTCGCGGGAAGCTCGGCCGGATGCTGCTCGCGCAGGCCCGCACCGAGACCGTGCTCACGCTCCGCAACGGCGAGCAGATCCTGCTCACCGTGCTCATCCCGGTGGCGCTGCTGGTCGCGATGAGCCTCATGGACGTCATCCCGGTGCCGGAACCGCGGGTCGGCTCGGCCACCGCGCGCATCCTCGCGCTCGCCGTCATCTCGTCCGCGTTCACCGGGCAAGCGATTGCGCTGGGCTTCGACCGCCGTTACGGGGTGCTGAAGCGGCTCGCCGCGACCTCGCTGCCCCGCTGGCTGCTGGTCGCCGGGCGCGTCGTGGCGGCGCTGGCCGTCGTCGCCGTCCAGGTCGTGATCATCGCGGTCACCGCCCTGCTGATGGGCTGGCAGCCACCGTCCGCGACCGGCGCGCTGTGGGCGGTCGTGCTGATCGTGCTCGGCACCCTGTCGTTCGGCGCGCTCGGCGTGCTGCTGGGCGGCGCGCTGCGGGCCGAGGTCGTGCTCGCCCTGGCGAACATCGTGTGGTTCGCGCTGCTGCTCATCGGCGGCGTCGCGCTCGGCGTGGACGCCCTGCCGCCGTGGCTGGCCGCCGTCGTGGACGCGCTGCCGTCGGCGGCGCTGGCGCAAGGGCTGCACCAGGCCGTGGTCGACGGCGCCGCGCCCGGTCCGTGGCACGTCGCCGTGCTCGTGGTGTGGGGTGTGGCGGCCGGCGCGCTGGCCACGCGGACGACGAAGCTCACCTGACACCCCCGACCGGCGGTTCTCAGGTGGTGGTACCTACCATCGGTCCGTGTCCGCCCCCACCTGGCTCACCACCTTCCTGAGCACGTTCCAGCGCACGTTCGCCATCGCCGTCGTGATCGCCCAAGGCGGCATCGCGGTGACCGGGTCGATCGTGCGGGTGACCGGGTCGGGCCTCGGCTGCCCGACCTGGCCCCAGTGCTTCGAAGGCAGCCTCGTCCCGGTCGAGCACCCCGAGGTGGCGTCGCTGCACCAGTGGGTCGAGTTCGGCAACCGCACCCTGACCGGCGTCGTCGGCGTCATCGCCGGCCTGTGCGTGCTCGCCGCCTGGTACCACCGGCCGCGCCGCAAGCGGGTCCTCGTGCTCGCCCTCGTGCAGTTCGGCGGCGTCGCGCTGCAGGCCGTGATCGGCGGGATCACCGTGCTGACCGGGCTGCTGTGGTGGACGGTCAGCGTCCACTTCCTGGTGTCGATGGCGCTGGTGTGGTTCGCCGTGCTGCTGGTCGCCGCGCTCGGCGAGGGCGACGAGCCCGCCCGGCCGCGCGTGCCGAGGGCGCTGATGACGCTGCAGGTCGTGCAGGCGGCGACGCTCGGGCTGCTGCTGCTGGCCGGCACGTTCGTCACGGCCGCCGGCCCGCACGCGGGCGACTCCGCCACCCCGCGCCTCGACCTGCCCGTGGACACCTTGTCCCAGGTGCACGCCGACCTGCTGTTCCTGTTCCTCGGCATGCTCGTCGCGCTCGGCTTCGCGCTGCGCGGCCACGCCGTCCCCCTCCGGCCGTACTACGCGCTCGTGGCCGTGGTCCTCTCCCAGGGCGCGCTCGGCATGGTCCAGTACTGGACCGGCGTGCCGGAGGTGCTGGTCTCGCTGCACGTGCTGGGCGCGGGCGCCGTGGTCGTCGCCACGGCCGCGCTGTGGGTGTCGACCCGCGAACGGCCGCGGTCGGCCAACGCCCGACCCGACGACGTCCGGCCCGACGACGCCCGGCCCGACGAGACCCGTGGTGACGAGCCCCGGGCCGTCGAACTTCAGCGCGACGACGAGGGCCTGCGGTCCCAGACGGCGGGCAGTTCCGTCGCCAGCCAGCTGTAGAGGTCGTCCACGGTCCGCAGCCGCATGGCGCGTTCCGGGTCACCGCTCATCAGCCGCATCCCCGACTCGGTCAGCTCCCGCACGCTCACCAGGGCGTCGAGCTTGCGCTGGATCAGGTCGACCCACCGCTTCTCGTCGATCCGGTACTGCGCCGCCTGCCGCCCGCGCCGGGTCCGCTTCGTCACCAGGCCGGCGTTGACCAGGAACTTCAGGTTGGTGCTGATGGAGCCGCTGCTGGCCTCCAGCTCCTGCGACAGCTCGGCCGCGGTGCGCTCGGTCGGCTGGCACACCAGCAGGTAGCCGAGGATGCGGCCGCCGATCAGCGGGATGCCCTCCTCGGCGAAGTGCGCCGCGAACCGTTCGATCCACGCCGACAGCCGGGTTTCCCGTCCGACGCTCATGCGACCCCCTGACCGCTCCCGCCGACTCTTCGGTCGACACTGAAGCCATAGTAGGTCGGGTACTGATCTTCACGCAAAGGGTGCGTGACGGCGCGCCGCGGGTCAGAGGCGGCGCAAACCGGCCAGGACGCGCTCCATGAGGCCCAGGTCCGGCGCGGCGCCCTCGGAGGACGCGGTCCGGTGCACGTCGATCAGGCCGCGTTCGGCCATGTCGCCGAGCAGCACCTTGGCCACGCCCAGCGGCAGCCGCAGCAGCGCCGCGACCTCCGCGACCGACCGCGGCCGGCCGACCAGCGAGATCACCTCGTGGTACTCGGACTTCATGGCGCCGGGGAAGTCCCACTCCACCGCCGACACGAGCGTCTCGATCTCCAGCTGGTACGACGACGTGGTGCGACCGCCGGTCCACGAGTAGGCGCGGACGATCGACGCCGCCTCCTCGCGCGGGTACTCGAAGTCGTCGTCATCGTCGTCGAACACCGGCCGGTGCGGTTTCGTGTCGCCGGTGTTGGAGGGCTGGTCCTCGGGCTGCCGCTTCGGCTTCTCCTGCTTGCGACGGCGGGAGGAGTCGAGGCTGAACCCGTTGAGCAGAGCGGCGAACGTCTCGTCCGACGCCCCCGGCTCGTCGTTCCGGTCCATGACCACCTCACGCAGAAGGGCGGGCCATCATCCGCTTCGCGCCGTGGAGCTGGGCGCGCAGCTCGGGCGTCAGGAGCTGACCGACCTGGTCGACGACCACGGTCATCTCGTACGCGACCTGGCCGACGTCGGCGTCCGGCGCGGCGAGGACGGCCAGGCACGAGCCGTCCCGGATCGACATCAGCAGCATGATCCCGTACTGCATCTCGACCACCGAGCGCAGCACGCCGCCGCCGTCGAAGCAGCGGGCCGCCGACTCGGTCAGGCTCGCCACGCCCGCCGCGATCGCGGCGAGCTGGTCGGCCCGGTCGTCGGGCAACCCGTTCGACGCCGTCAGCAGCAGGCCGTCGACCGAGATCACCACCGCGTGGGCCACCCCGGGCACGCGATCGGCGAAGTTGCTCACCAGCCAGCCGAACTGGTCGACCTGTCGCGACTTCTGCGTGCTCATCCGTTCTCCTGCCCCGCTCGGTTTTCCCCGGACCCACGCACACCTTGCCGGATCCCGGTCTGGTAACTGGCGAGAAACCCGCGTGTCGCCTGCGGATCCCTCCGTACGGGTGCTACCGCATCGGGTGCACTCGGCCGTTCGGCCACCAGGTTGGTGCGCGGCTGCCGCTTCGGCAGTTCCGCCGGGCCGTCGTTCACGGTCGCCTCCCCGCGCGCGTGGGTGTCCGCGGCACGGTGCCGCGGCGGTTCCGCCGACGCCGGCGGCACGGGCGTGCCGCCGAACCAGGTCGAGGCCCGCTTCGGC
>NZ_JBHTLK010000081.1:0-26759 GCF_042678885.1 Saccharothrix hoggarensis | reverse complement strand
CCGCCCCGCGCCACGGTCGTCGCGCCGACGGCCCGGTTCGCCGCGCGCACGGCCAGGTCGTCCTGCTCGGACGCCGGCCACAGGTCGGGCGTGGTGCCGTCCGGCCCCGGTTCGAGCCGGGCGTCCGCACGCGGGTCGACCTGCTCGATCGCCTCGCCCGGCCCGGCCAGCAGCTCCCGGTACAGCCGGCAGCGCTCGTGCAGCTCGGCGTGCGTGCCCACGTCGACCACGCGGCCCGCGTCGAGCACCGCGATCCGGTCGGCCAACGTCAACGACGACCGCCGGTGCGCGATCAGCACCGTGGTGCGCTCGGCCGTCACAGCCGCCAGCGTGCGGTGGATCGCCGCCTCGGTCGCGGTGTCCACGGCGGACGTCGCGTCGTCCAGCACGAGCACCCGCGGGTCCGACAGCAGGGCACGCGCGAGCGCGACCCGTTGCCGCTGGCCGCCGGACAGCGTCAGCCCGCGCTCGCCCACCACCGTGTCGTAGCCGTTCGGCAGCGCCTGGATGAACCCGTGCGCCTCGGCCGCCCGCGCCGCCGCCTCCACCTGCTCGTCGGAGGCGTCCGGCAGGCCGTAGGCGATGTTCGCGCGCACGGTGTCCGAGAACAGGAACGCCTCCTCGAACACCGTCCCCACGGTCCGCCGCAACGACGACAGCCGCAGCTCCCGCACGTCCACCCCGCCGACCGACACCGAGCCCTCGTGCACGTCGTAGAAGCGCGGCAGCAGCAGCGACACCGTCGACTTGCCCGAACCCGCCGTGCCGACGACGGCCAGCGTCTCGCCCGGCTCGACCCGCAGCGACACCCCGGACAGCACCGGCTCGCTGCGCGTGTACCCGAACGTGACGTCACGCAGCTCCACCGCCACCGGCCCCGGCGGCACGTCCCGGTCGCCGTCCACCACGTCCGGCTGCGAGTCGATCAGCTCGTACACCCGCTCCACGCCCGCACGGGCCAGCTGCGCCGTCACCATCAGGCTCGACAGCAGCCGGGTCGGGCCGACGAGCGTCGCCACGTACGTCGAGAACGCCAGGAACGTGCCCAGCGTGACCTCGCCGCGCAGCGCGAGCCAGCCGCCCAGCGCCAGCACCGCCACCTGGCCCAGGTACGGCAGGGTCGTCAACGTCGCCGCCGGGCGCGCCGTCAGCCGGGCCGCCCGCATCCGCTCGGCGAACAGGACCCGCGCCCGCGACTCCAGCCGGGCGACCTCGCGCTCCTCCTGGCCGAAGCCCTTCACCACGCGCACGCCGGTGACGGTCTCCTCCACGTGCTGCGCCACGTCCGCCGCCCGCTGCTGCGCCGACCACGTGGCCGGGAACAACGTCAGCCTGCTGCGCGCCGCGACCACCCCGACCGCGGGCACGATCACCAGCGCGATCACCGTGAGCAGCGGCGAGAGCCAGAACATGGCAGCCAGGGAGGCCAGCGTGAACATGACCGTGCCGAGCGCCAGCGGCGTCATCGACAGCAGGCTGTTGACCAGCTGCAGGTCGGTGATCGAGCGGGACACGACCTGGCCGGTGCGCAACGCGTCCTGCTTGGGCCCGTCGAGCCGCTGCACCGCGCCGAACACCGCCTGCCGCAGGTCGTGCTGCACGTCGACGGCGAGCCGGCCGCCCAGGTAGCGGCGCACGAACGCGGTGCCGAACGTCAGCAGCTCCAAGCCGACCAGGACGATCGCCAGCCACGTGAGCCGGTCCGTGCGGCCGGCCATCGCGTCGTCGACGGCGACCTTGATCAGCAGCGGCCCGACCGCCTGCAGGCCGACGCCGACGACGGCGGCCAGCACCGACCACACCACGAGCGCGCGGTGCTGCCAGCACGCGGTGGCGAGTCTGCGGATCCAGCCCTCGGTCTTGGTCACGAATCCAACATAGGTCGGCCCACCGACAGATTCGGCCCCCACGATGTGACAAAGGCCGCCCCGAACCTTCGGGACGGCCTCTGCCAGGCGCTCAGACGTTCAAGATCACTGGATCAGGTGATGTCCTTGCGCTGGGTGGCCGCCCAGCCGCCCAGGAAGAACAACGCCGTCCACACCAGGAAGATCAGGCCGCTCAGCCACCAGTCGAACGCGCCCAGCGCGCCCGCGACGGCCCGCAGCAGCTCCTCCAGCTCCGGCGGCACGACACCGGCGTTGGACAGGAACAGCGACGACGCCACCGAACCGGTCAGGCCGTTCACCGCGCCGTTCGGCAGGAAGCCGATGATCTCCGGGAGGTTCTGCGACGCCAGCACGAGCTGGATGCCGTTCTCCACGATCAGCATGTACAGCAGCAGCACGACGGTGGTGCCCACGACGCTCGTCATCAGCGCGCCCACGCCCACGCCGAACATCGTCATCAGGATCGACGACAGGATGCCGACACCGGCCAGCGCCAGCCACCCGCCGGCGTCCGGGAGGGCGCCCGAGTCCGACGTGATCACGATGCCGATGCTCACCGACGCCACGATCGCGACGCCGTAGATGGCGCCCCAGACGATGTAGACGATCATCTTGGACGTCATCGCGGCGACCCGGTTGGGCGCGGTGAGGAACGTGGTCGTGATGGTCTTGCGGTTGATCTCGTTCGAGATCGCCAACCCGCCGAAGATCATCGGGAAGATGGTCGCGACGTTGATGCTGCGCGCCATCCCGAACAGCGACACCTGCCACTGCGACGGGTCGACGCCCAGCAGTCGGGTCAGCTCTTCGGCGTCCTCGCTGTTGACGACGTCCATGATGCCCTTGCCGATGGCGCCGGTGCCCAGCGCCCAGCCGAGCGCGATGAGCACCGTGGGGATCATGAGGCCCCACCACAGGCCCGTGGTGGTGGACTTGCGGAACTCCGACTTGATCAGGTTGCCCAGCATCACGCACCGCCCCCCAGGCCGCCCTGACCCTGTTGCTGACCGTACGGGTTGTCCTGCGGCGGCTGCTGGTGTCCCGGTGGTGGTGGCTGGTAGCCCTGCGGGGGCTGTTGGTACTGCTGCTCGTAGCCCTGCGGCGGGGTCTGCGGCGGCTGGCCAGGCTGACCGGACTGGCCAGGCTGACCGGGCTGCTGACCCGGCTGCGGCTGGTAGCCCTGCTGGTCGTACGGCTGCTGCGGCACGGGCTGGTAGCCGGGCTGGGCCTGCACCGGCTGGTGGTAGCCGGACTGGTGGCCGGGCTGCGGCTGCACCGGCGGCTGGTAGCCGGACTGCTGGTAGCCGGGCTGCTGGTAGCCCTGCGGCTGGTAACCCGCCTGCTGGTAACCCTGTTGCTGGTAGCCGGGCTGCTGGTAGCCGCCGGGCTGGGGCCCGTACTGGTTCTGGCCGGGCGCCGCGAACTGGCCGTTGGTGAGCTGGAAGAAGAGGCGTTCGAGGTCGGCCTTCTCCTCCTGGATGCCGTAGATCGACACGCCCGCCTTCAACGCGGTGTCGGCGACCTGCTTGGCCTCGACCCCGGTGACCGCGATCCGGCCGTCCGGCAGCTGCTCGATGGCGTTGATCCCGTCCTCGCGCAGCGCCGCCACGAGCCCGCCCGTGTCGGACGGCTGCACCAGCACCCGACCCTGCTGCTGGTCGCGCAGGTGGTCCAGCGGCCCGTAGTACATGGTCTGGCCGCGGCTGATGATCACCACCTGGTCGACCGTCTGCTCGACCTCGGCCAGCAGGTGGCTGGAGATCAGCACGGTCCGCCCGCTGCGCGCGTAGGACTGGAGGAACGACCGCAGCCACGCGATGCCCTCCGGGTCCAGGCCGTTCGCCGGCTCGTCCAGCACGAGCACCTGCGGGTCGCCGAGCAGCGCGGTGGCCAGCGCCAACCGCTGCTTCATGCCCAGCGAGAACCCGCCCGCCTTGCGCTCGCCCGCGGCGCCGAGGCCCACGAGCTGGAGCACCTGGTCGGCGCGCGAGTCCGGCACGCCGATCGCGGCGGCGTACACCCGGAGGTGGTTGCGCGCCGTGCGCTTCGGGTGGAAGCCCTGCGCCTCCAGCACCGCGCCGACGACCCGTCCCGGGTTGCCGAGCTGGTGGAACGGCCTGCCGTTGATCAGTCCGATGCCCGCGGTCGGGGTCACCAGGCCGAGCAGCATGCGCAGCGTCGTGGTCTTGCCCGCCCCGTTGGGGCCGAGGAACCCGGTCACCGAACCCGGTTCCACTGTGAAGCTGAGATTCTGCACCGCTGCGACCGGACCGAACTGCTTGGTCAAGTTCTGCACCACGATGCGGCCAGTGCCGTCGTGCACGCGTCCCTCCCGAATGCTCCTACCGGGCGCCATCCTGCCCTAGGCGCATCACTCGGGTAGGGCATGTCGGGGTTTCGACCTCACCGCGGGTATCTCGGTCGTGGCCTCGGCGTCGTGCGAGCGGCGCAGCGGTCGCAGCGGGTGACGGCGCTCGCGGTGCGGGACGCCCTCCCCGATGAGGTGCTGGTGGGCCATCGTCCACACCTGGCACGGCCACTTCTTGTGCCGCAGGATGCCGGGGCACGCGCCGCAGCGGCCGTCCGGATCGGGCTGGTGCAACGTCAGCAGCAGGCGCCAACCGTCGGCCAGGCGGTGGATCTCGGACCGGGCGAGCGGCACGAGGGCGTCCGCCTCGCCGCGTTCCGCGACCTCGTCCAGGAGCGCGAGCCGGCGCAATACGGCGGCCCGCAGTGACTCGTCCACGTCGGTCACATCCTGTCGGCGGCTTGATCGAGCAGACGGCGCAACCTGCGCGTCTGTGTGACCGACATCACAGCCGATTCGCCCGGCGGCGCGACCAGCAGAACTCGGTCGTTCTCGACGAGAACGGTCATCGACCGGTCCCGCCCGAACGGGTCGTGGCAGTCGATCCAACCCTGAGGTTCAGCCATCTGCACTCCGATCGGAGGTGGCGCGGCAGAACGCCGCGCGAGCGGACGACCCCGCTGCGTAGCTGCGGGGTTCCCGTCCTCTGCATCGGCCGCCGAGCCGTCGTGACTTACCCGTTACGTACGGAATTCACTCGTTTGCCCGAGGTTGCGCACTGACGGTGGGCGGGTGAACGAATCGGATCGGATCGGTGGGCCCCGCTGGGCACCGCGGAGCGTTCCCGGCTAGGATTGGCGTTGCGGCCCGCTCCCAGTGACCCCCAGGCTGGTTGAGCGGGCCGTCTTAACGTCGAAGGGCCCCGCTCACGTGCTGTGAGCGGGGCCCTTCCGCGTGACGGCCCGGTCGTCCGGGTTCCCGGGTCTCAGAAGTCGATCGGCGTGTGGGTCAGGCCGTGGGCCTCGGCGACCGGCAGGTTCGTCAGCAGGCCGTCGTGCGCGTTCAGGCCGAGCGCCAGGGACGCGTCCGCGCGCAGCGCCGCCTCCCAGCCCTTGTCCGCCAGCGCCACGGCGTACGGCAGGGTCACGTTGGTCAGCGCGTAGGTGGAGGTGCGCGGCACCGCGCCGGGCATGTTCGCGACGCAGTAGAAGACCGACTCGTGCACCTGGTACGTCGGGTCGGCGTGCGTGGTCGCCCGCGAGTCGGCGAAGCAGCCGCCCTGGTCGATGGCGATGTCCACGAGCACCGAGCCCGGCTTCATGTCGGCCACGAGCTCGTTGCCGACCAGCTTCGGCGCCTTCGCGCCCGGCACGAGCACCGCGCCGATCACCAGGTCGGCCTCGCGGACGGCCTGCTCGACCGAGTAGCGGTTGGACGTCACCGTGCGCAGGCGGCCCTGGTACAGCGCGTCGATGTGGCGCAGCCGGTCCACGTTGGTGTCGAGGATCTGCACGTCGGCGCCCATGCCGACGGCGATCGCGGCCGCGTTCAGGCCCGCCACGCCACCGCCGATGACGACCACCCGCGCCGGGTGCACGCCCGGAACGCCGCCGGGCAGCACGCCGCGCCCGCCGGAGGGCTTCATCAGGGAGAACGCGCCCACCTGCGGCGCGAGGCGGCCGGCGACCTCCGACATGGGCGCCAGCAGCGGCAGGGCGCCGTTCGGGGTCTGCACGGTCTCGTAGGCGATCGCGGTGGTGCCGGAGTCCAGCAGCGCCTGCGTCAGCGGCTGGTCGGCGGCGAGGTGGAGGTAGGTGAACAGGACCTGGCCCTTGCGCAGCCGCGGGTACTCCTCGGCGATGGGCTCCTTGACCTTGAGCACCAGGTCGCCCTCGGCCCACACGTCGTCCGCGGTGGGCAGGACCTTCGCGCCGGCGGCCAGGTACTCCTCGTCGGTGATGGCCGAACCGAGCCCCGCGCCCGTCTCGACGACCACGTCGTGACCGCGCTGCGACAGCTCGTGGGCGCCCGCCGGGGTCAGCGCGACGCGGTACTCGTGGTTCTTGATCTCGCGGGGAACTGCGATCCGCACGGTGGGCTCCTTCGGCCGTTGTTACGCCAAAGGTCCGGTACCGGGGTTTCGGTGTCATCGTGCGGCCGGCACGAACGGCCAGGGGTCGCGTTGTGCCGGCGGAACAAGCCCGGTGGCGCGTTGACACCCGTCCGCGTGGGCACCTAGCGTGCGGGCCAACCAACTGAACATCGGCCGCGGCGCGTTGGTCAGCGCCGGAACCCGCGCGGGAGAGACCTCGGTGATCGTGCCGGGGCGCCGAAGGAGCAAGTACCCCGCACACTCTCAGGCAGCGAGAACCGCTCGGGTGAGGCGACTCTGGAAAGCGTGCCTCGCGGCGCGCACCCACGGTGCAAGCCGGGACCGACCGACGGTGCGACCGTCGTGGCGGACCGGCGAAGCTCTCAGGTCCCAGGACAGAGAGGGGATCTGGACCTCACTTAGGGAGCGCTGTCGTGATTTTTCCGGAGAACCTGCTGTACACGCCCGAGCACGAGTGGGTCGACTGGGCGCCGGGTACCCAGGACCCCGTGGCCATCGGCATCACGTCGTACGCGGCGGACTCGTTGGGTGACATCGTGTTCGTGGAGCTGCCCGAGGTGGGCGCCCACGTCACGTCCGGCCAGGTGTGCGGCGAGCTGGAGTCGACCAAGTCCGTGAGCGACCTGTACGCGCCGGTCGGCGGCGAGGTCGTGGAGGTCAACCCGGCGGTCGTCGACGACCCGTCGTTGATCAACAACGACCCGTACGGCGCGGGCTGGCTGTTCAAGGTGGCCGTGGTGGACGCCACCGGGCTGCTGACGGCCGCGAAGTACGCGGAACTGACCGAGGCCTGACGTCATGGCGATCAGCGTCTTCGACCTGTTCTCCGTGGGGATCGGCCCGTCCAGCTCGCACACCGTCGGCCCGATGCGGGCGGCGACCATGTTCGTCGACCGGCTGAAGCCCGTGCTGGCGTCGGTCGACCGCGTCCGGGTGGAGCTGTTCGGCTCGCTCGGCGCGACCGGGCACGGCCACGGCAGCCCCAAGGCGGTGCTGCTCGGGCTGGAGGGCCACCGGCCGGAGGACGTCGACCCCGTCGAGGCCGAGCGCCGGGTGGCGGAGGTCCGGGCGACCGGGCGGCTGTCGCTCGGCGGCGTGCGGGACATCGCGTTCAAGGAGGACGACGACCTCGTCATGCACCGGCGGAAGTCGTTGCCGCTGCACCCCAACGGGATGAGCTTCGTCGCCTACTCGGGTTCCGACGGCGCCGTGGTCGACTCGGCGGTGTACTACTCCGTGGGCGGCGGGTTCGTGGTGGACGAGACGGCCACCGGCGCGGACCGGATCAAGGCCGACGAGACGCCGGTGGTGTACCCGTTCCGGACCGGTGACGAGCTGCTGGCGCGGACCCGCGAGACCGGGCTGTCGATCAGCGAGGTGATGTTCGCCAACGAGCTGTCCTGGCGTGGCGAGGCCGAGGTGCGGGCGGGTCTGCTGCACATCTGGAGCGTCATGCAGGAGTGCGTCGAGCGCGGCTGCACGGAGACCGGCGTGCTGCCGGGCGGGCTGAAGGTGCGGCGGCGGGCGGCCGAGATGCGGCAGCGGATGACCGCCGAGCACTACGCCACCGACCCGTTGCGGGTGATGGACTGGGTCACCCTCTTCGCCCTCGCGGTGAACGAGGAGAACGCCGCGGGCGGCCGCGTGGTGACCGCCCCGACCAACGGCGCGGCCGGCATCGTGCCCGCGGTGCTGCACTACTACACCCGGTTCGTGCCCGGCGCGTCCGACGACGGCGTGGTGCGGTTCCTGCTGACGGCGGGCGCGGTCGGCGTGCTGTTCAAGGAGAACGCGTCGATCTCCGGCGCCGAGGTCGGCTGCCAGGGCGAGGTCGGCTCGGCCTGCTCCATGGCCGCCGGCGGGCTCGCCGAGGTGATGGGCGGGACACCCGAGCAGGTCGAGAACGCGGCCGAGATCGCGATGGAGCACAACCTGGGGCTGACGTGCGACCCGATCGGCGGGCTGGTGCAGATCCCGTGCATCGAGCGGAACGCGCTGGCGTCGATCAAGGCCATCACGGCGGCCCGGATGGCGTTGCGGGGCGACGGTTCGCACTTCGTGTCGCTGGACAAGGTCATCAAGACCATGCGTGAGACCGGCAAGGACATGAAGGACAAGTACAAGGAGACGGCACGCGGCGGCCTCGCCGTGAACGTCATCGAGTGCTGACGTCCGGTCTCTGAGCCGGGTCGGCGGACGGCCTCTCGGTCCTTGCGTTCGCGCACGGGCCGAGGGGCCGTCGGTCGTTGCGGAGGGCGTGAACGCGGATGGCGGCCGAGGGGGTCGGACGTAGGCTCGTGAGACGAGTTCGACCGGAGGGACCAGATGAGCGCCGAGCAGATCGTGGCCATTTCGACGACCGACAGCGCGGAGGAAGCGGAGTCGCTGAGCAAGGCGATCGTTGCAGCGCGACTGGCCGCCTGCGTGCAGATCAGCGGCCCCATTCGCAGCATCTACCGGTGGGACGGCGCGATCCAGGACGACCAGGAGTGGCAGCTCTGGATCAAGACCACGGCCGACCGGATCGAGGAACTGACCGCGTTCGTCAAGGCCAACCACTCCTACGACACGCCGGAGCTGGTGGCGCTCCCGGTGGTCGGCGGGAATCCCGCCTACCTCCAGTGGATGGTTGACGAGACGCGCCCCGTCGCCGGGAGCTAGTGCAGGACGGTGGCGATCTTCTCCCGCAGCGCGGCCTCGGCGCCGTTCCACGCGGCGGGCAGTGTCGACGCGAGGGTCAGCAGCCGGGTCTTCGCCAAGGTCGCCTCGGTCCGCACAGCCAGTCGCCCGGACAGGGTGGCGAGCTCGCCCGCCTTGTCCAAGTCCCTGCTCGACGCCGCGGCTGCCGCCAGGTCGGCCAGGACCAGCGCGCGGACCTTGTTGTCCCCGGGCGACAGCGACTTCAGCAGCGACTGCGCCTCGGCGTCGGCGTCGGTCCGGCGCAAGGTGGTGTAGGTCGAGACGGTGAGGCTGCCGAGTCGGCTCGCGGAGAAGAAGCCCGTCCACGCGCGCTCGGTGCGAGGCCGGGCGAAGTCGAAGGCGGTCATGGCGCGTTCGACGGCGCGCAACGCCGCGGTGTCGTCGCCCAGCCGGGCCAGCTCCTCCGCCTGTCGGGCGGCGATCCACGACCGGGTGGCCGGCGCGGAGGAACCCGGCACCAGGTCGTGTGCCTGCTGCAAGAGCTTGACCGCGGGGCCGGTGTCGTTCCGCGAGGCGGCGAGGTAGCTCCAGTAGCCGAGCGCGCACGCGGCGAGCGCACCGTCATCCACCGCCTTGGCGATCTTGAGCGTCTCGCGCCACGTGTGCGCGGCCTCGTTGCCCCGTCCGACGTCGAAGAGGGTCCACCCGGTGAGGGCGGTGGTCTCGCCGAGCGCGACTGCCAGGGTTCGCCTGGAGGAGTCGGAACGTGCGTTCTTCAGGAGGGTCCGCAACACCCGCTCGTGAGCCGTCAGCGAGTCGAGCAACTGCCTGGCGGGCACGGTCTCTTCCGTCTGGAACAGCTCGGCGGTCCGGTCCTGCACGAGACGTGTGGTGGCGTCGTCCACCGGTCTGTCGCGCTCGACGGAGTCCGTGAGCCGTTGCCACGGCGTGTTGATCATCAGGTCGGCGCCCGCCGCTGCCGCGGTGACACCCGCCGCCCTGAGCAGGTCTCGGCGTCGCACGTCTGCCCCTTCCTGCTGCCGCTCGTCGTCCTCGCTGTCGATACCGGTCGGGGTGTTCGCGGGCAGCGCGAACCACAACAGATGTGCCGGGATCTTCAGGGCTTCCGCCCACGGTTGCAGTTTTCTCAGATCCGTGACCGCGACGGATGAACGCTCGATGCGGCTCAGTTGACCCTGGGTCCGGCCGATCCACCGGGCAAGATCGACTTGTTTCACCTCTGGGCTGTGCGCCTGTCGATAGGCACGCATCAGCCTGCCGAAGTGTCGATCTCGCAGCGCCCGTGCCAGTTCCGGCCGGGACCAGAACTCCTCCCCGTGCTGCGGAGCCTCTGACATGTGATCCCCTCGGATCTCGCTACGCATACGAGTGTAGGTGTCACACTGCGTCACGACCAGTCTGTATGCGTCGGACACATATGTGCAGGCTCCTGGGTGTTCGCATATGCGTCCAGTTTGGACGCCAGGCCGGGGGAACGCCCGACGATGCGCACGGTGACACCTCCCGATGGACTGCGACCCTGAAAGGCTGATCATGGAAGTGAGCGGGTTGTTCACGCCTGGCCCGAACGCGAAGCCGGAGGTCGTCAAACGGCCGGGTACGGATTGGTACGCGCTGCGGTTGACGATGGACCCCGGTGAGGTCTTGGTGGGAGTGCCGGAAGGTGCGGGCGGGCCGGCGAGGTTGGCGGCCTTCCTGATCGAGTTGGGCAGTCAGGCGCACCTGCTCGCGGCGGCGTTGGACCCGTCGCCCAGTCGTCACGCCTTGAGGCCCGAGGTGCCGGGGCGAGGCCTGCCGGGTTGGTCCGGCGGCTGGTCGGAGTCGGATGCCTCGAGCTGCGGGGAGTCGGGGCCGGGGAGCCATCCACGATGACCGCAGCCGTCACGGCAGGCCCGAGGTACGCGGTGCGCCTGCGGGCGGACGCGTTCGGGCGCGCGGTGGCGTTGGCCGGGTTCCGGTCGGAGTACGCGCTCGCGAAGGTGATGGGGGTGAACAGGTCGACGGTGAAGCGCGTGCGCGCGGGGGAGCAGTTGCCGGGGGCGGGGTTCATCGGTGGCGCGTTGAAGGCGCTTGCGCCGTTGGCGTTCGAAGACCTGTTCGAGGTCGACCACAACGGGTGACCCGCGTTGCCGGTGAGGAACCGGGCCGGGGCCGGTCCCGTGGGGCGGCCCCGGTGGCCGGGAGTCAGGAGGTCAGAGGAGTGGCGGTCAGGGGAGGACCGACTCGATCGCCTTCACGACGGCCTCGTCCTCCGGCTCGGTGGCCGGGCGGAAGCGGGCGGCTACCTCGCCGGTCGGGGTGATCAGGAACTTCTCGAAGTTCCACTGGACGTCGCCGGCCGCGCCGTCGACGTCGGAGGTCCGGGTCAGCTCCGCGTACAGCGGGTGGCGGGACGGGCCGTTCACCTCGATCTTCTCGAACAGGGGGAACGTCACGCCGTACGTGGTGGAGCAGAAGGTCTCGATCTCCTCCGCCGTGCCCGGCTCCTGGCCGCCGAACTGGTTGCACGGGAAGCCGACGACCGAGAAGCCGGCGTCCCCGTAACGCTCCTGCAGCCGCTCCAGGCCGCGGTACTGGGGGGTCAGCCCGCACTTGGACGCGACGTTCACCACCAGCAACGCCTTGCCCGCCAACGAACCCAGGCTCGACGGTTCACCGGACAGGGTGTGCACGGGGATGTCGTGGATGCTCATGCGCCCGAGGCTACGTGCCGCTCGACCAACGCGCGCAGGGCACTCATCTCGGCATCCAATGCGGCCTGGCCGGCCTGGGTCACGCTGACCCACGTGCGCGGCCGCCGGCCGTCGTACCCCTTCTCCACGGCGACCAGCCCGGCCTGCTCCAGCACGGCGATGTGCCGCGACAGGTTGCCCGCCGTCAGCTCCAACGTCGACCGCAGGTACCCGAACTCGACCCGCTTCGCCTCGGCCGCGACGGTGAGGATGCCGAGCCGGTGCTTCTGGTGCACGACGTCGTCCAGCGACGCGGTCGGGTGCTCAGCCACGCCGCAAGCCCACCAGACCGCCGACGACGAGCACAAATCCGGGCAGCACCACCACGCTGCCCATCGACCACGCGGTGGCGGGCGTGACGGTCAGCGGCGTGAAGCCGGCGGTCACGCACAGCGCCACCAGGTACGCCGCGGTGGTGGTGGTGAACCTGGTGCTGCGCTCCACGGCCGCCAGCACGACCAGGCCGAGGCCGATCGCGATGAACTGCCCGATCCACGCCTGGGCGTACTGCAGCACCGCCGTGCCGAGGACGGCCGCCGCCACGGTGAGGACGCGCGGAGCCTTCCGGCGCCACAGGACGGTCGCCAACGGGATCACGACCAGGCCGACGCCGGTGGCCTGCCCCTGACCCCACAGCCCGAACGTCGTCCTGGGCAGGTACCAGACCAGGCCCATGCTGACGAGCGGCGCGCCGAGCCCGATCGCCAACGCGGCCAGGTAACCGCTGGTCGACGTCTCGATGCCGACGCGGCGGCCGCGCCCGCGGTACCACCAGGCGGTGGCGAGGGCGCCCGCCACGAGCACCGCGAGCCAGTACAGGCCCAGCGCCAACGGGTGCCGCACACCGGCGGCCGCGCCGAGCACCGTCAACGGGTTCAGGCTGATCTCGTGCACCACCAGGTGTGGCGCGGGGCCGGCCGGCGCGTAGAGCGGCATCGCCAGGAACGACGCGACGCCGAAGAACAGCAGCGGGAACGGGTAGGCGTGCCGGTCCTCCCGCGCCCGGCGGCGCAGCGCGGCCAGGTCGCCCAACAAGTCTGCCATGCAGTCGAGTTTGCACGGCAAACCAGGCGTCAACCCCGAGGTCGGAAGATGGTCACCACCACCCGCAGCCCGAGCAGCACGCTGATCACCAGCAGGTTGTAGCCGAACAGCTGGAACAGCGAGAGGTCCGGACCCACCCGCGGCCCGCCGTCCGCGCCCAGCAGCAGCACCGCCATCACACCCGCCGTCGCGCCCAGCACGGTCAGCATCACCTGGTGCAGCAGCGAGACGACGAACTGCCGGTCCCGCTCGTCGGCGAACAACCGCAGGTTCAGCCCGAGCCTGCCCTGCTCCAACGCGCTGGAGATCCGCTCCGCCCTACGGGGCAGCCGGCGCAGCATCGGCAGCATCGAGTGCAGCTCCTCGGTCACCGTCCGCCGCAGCGACTCCGGCGTCATGTGCTCCCTGAGCTGCTGCTCCGCGAACGCCCGCGACTCGACCACGATGTTGAACCCCGGCGACAGCGCGGCCAGCGTCCCCTCCACCGTCGCCAGCGCCCGGAACACCGCCGCGATCTCCGGCGGGATGCTCAGCCCGTACCGGTAGACCAGCTTGAACAGGTCGCCGAACATCTCGACGTCCGGCCGCATGCCGTCGCTGAGGTGCCGTGCCATGAACTGCCCGAGCGCGCGTTCCAGCTGCTGCTCGTCGATCTCGTCGGGCCGCGTCACCAGCTCCAGCAGCGCGTCGCGCATCCCGGCCGGGTCGCGGCGCTCGATGGCGAGCAGCAACGTCCCGAGGGCCGCCCGCAGCTGGCTGTCGATCCGGCCGACCGAGCCGAAGTCGAGCATGCCGAGCCTGCCGTCGTGCAGCAGCAGGATGTTGCCGGGGTGCGGGTCGGCGTGGAACACGCCGCTGACCATCACCTGGCGCAGCAGCGCGTCCAGCAGCGACCGGGCCAGCGCGTCGCCGTCCACCGACCGCAGCGGGGCCGACCGCACCGGCACGCCGTCCAGCCGTTCCATCACCAGGACGCGTTCCGTGCACAGGTCTTCGTGCACGGCGGGCAGCACCACGCCGGGGTCCGGGGACGCCGCCCGCACCGCCGCCAGGTTCCGCGCCTCGACCCGGAAGTCCAGCTCCTCCAGCAGCGCGGTGGAGAACCCGGCGGCCAGGTCGCGCACGCCGATCGCCTTGCCCCACCGCGTCTTGGCGTGCAGCGTGCCGGCGAGCCGGTTCACGATGTCGAGATCGCCTTCGGCGACCCGCCGCACGCCGGGCCGCTGCACCTTCACCACGACGTCCTCGCCGGTCTTGAGCCGGGCGCGGTGCACCTGGGCGACGGACGCGGCGGCGATCGGCTCCTCGTCGAACTCGGCGAAGACCTCCTCCGGCGGGTGCCCCAGCTCCGCCACCAGCACCTCGCGCACCCCCGCCCACGGCGCCGCGGGCACCTTGTCCTGCAACCGGGTCAGCTCGTCCACCACGTCGGCGGGCAGGAGGTCGGGCCGCGTCGACAGCACCTGGCCGAGCTTGACGAACGTGACGCCGCCCTCCTCCAGCGCCAGGCGCAGCGACCGGGCCAGCCGGGTGTCGGTGCGCTCCCGGCCGCGCAGGTACGGGCCGAGGCCGTGCCGGAACGCGATCGCGGTGATCCGCGAGTACCGGCGGGTGCGGGCGAGCCGGCGGCGCAGCGTGCGCCACCACTCGGTGGGCGGCGGGATCGACCCGGTCGGCACGACGATCTCGCCGAACGTCAGCAGGGCGATCATCAGCAGCAGCGAGATGCCGACCTGCACGGTGGCGAGCGCGGGCGTCGTCTCCGGGGTCGGCATGGCGCTGAGCGCGGCCTCGCTGAGCGACAGGCCGACCAGGCACGCGAGCGCGGTGCGGATCAGGCCGACGTGCAGGCCGAGGATGCGCCGCGCGGCCAGCGCGATGCCCGTCACCAACAGCAGGAACGTCACCGGAACGCCCACCGTGTACAGCAGGAAGTCACCCATCGTCATCCCCCAAGTGGTTCGCGCGGAGGATAGAGCGACCGGCCTGAGACGGGTTGGGCCGTCAGGAGAGATCCGATCACTCGGACGGGTCAGGTCGGGTGTTCGGCGGGTGATCGTCGCGCGGGTTCCGGCCGCACCGCGCGATTCAAGAATGTGAAGATTCTTGACGAATGGGCGGCGGAATCCTACGGTCGGGCGAAGAGGTCCGACGACCTCCCGAACCCCGCAGGGGGGTCCACGACTTCGGCGGCGGTGTCGGAGGACCCCTCTGCGGTCCGGGCGCCGACGCCTCGACCGTCAGAGGTCGAACACCGGGCCGGTCTCGGCGCGCATCACGCACGGGTTCGGGTACACCGCCTCGAACGAGCGCGTCTCGCCGCGCCACGTGCCGGACGCCCGCACCACCACCGGGTCGTGCTCCAGCGTGCAGAAGCCCTGGCCGGTCGACAGGCCGCCGATCTCACCGTCCACATCGGACAGCGCGAGGCAGGCCTGTTCGGCCCGCGGGTGCAGGCCGCCGGCCGGCTCGCACGTCAGGTCGGTCACCCGGAGCGAGTCGCCGCGCAGGACGGTGAGCACGAAGCTCGACTCCGGCGCGGCGAACGTGGGTGCCAGGGCGGCCATCGCCGCCAACAGGGGGAGTGGTGCCATGTCATCACCCTGGCCGCACCGCACCCCGACCTCCAGGGAACTCACCGGATCGTGTGGTCCTGCCCCCGTTGTCGACCCGGCGGGCCGCAGTACTTCCGTGTGACGTGGGTCACGGTCGAGGTGGCGGCGCGCGACCGTCGGGCCAGGGTGGGTGGATGGCTTCCCACGTGCGCAGGGTGGCCCTGGCGAGCAGCGCGGGCAACGCGGTGGAGTTGTACGACTTCCTGCTCTACGGCACGGCGTCGGCACTCGTGTTCGACAAGTTGTTCTTCCCCTCCTTCGACCCCCGGATCGGGACGCTGCTCGCGTTCGCCACGTTCGGCGCGGGTTTCCTGGCCCGCCCGCTGGGCGGGGTGGTGATCGGCCACTTCGGCGACCGCGTCGGGCGGCGGTCCATGCTCGTGCTGACGCTGACCGCCACCGGCGTGTGCACGGCGGCGATCGGGCTGCTGCCGACGTACTCGTCCATCGGGCTGGCCGCGCCGCTGCTGCTGGTGCTGCTGCGGGTCGTGCAGGGGTTCTTCCTCGGCGGCGAGCAGGGCGGCGCGACGCTGATGGCGGTCGAGCACGCCCCGGCCGGCCGCACCGGGTGGTACGGCAGCTGGACGTTCCTCGGGTCGCCCATCGGGTTGCTGCTCGCCAACGGCGCGATGGCGGCGTCCACCGCGGTGTCCGGCGACGCGTTCCTCGACTGGGGCTGGCGGGTGCCGTTCCTGTTCAGCCTGGTGCTCGTGGGCGTCGGCCTGTACGTGCGGCTGTCGGTGGAGGAGAGCCCGGCGTTCCGGCGGGCGCGGGACGCGGCGGGCGCGGTGAGGCTGCCCGTGGCCGAGGTGCTGCGGCACTCGTGGCGACGGGTGCTGCTCGGCGCGGGCGTGAACCTCGGGTTCAACATGTTCATCTTCGTGGTGGCGACGTTCGCCGTGTCGTACGGGACGAAGCAGCTCGGCATGGCGCGCGGCACGTTGCTGAACGCCGGCTTGATCGGCGCGTTCTCGCAGGCGGTGGCGATCCTGGTGTTCGCGCGGCTGTCCGACCGGCTGGGGCGGTTGCCGGTGATGCTCGGCGGGGTGGCGTTCCTCGGCCTGATCGCGTTCCCGTTCTTCTGGTTGCTGGAGACGCGGTCGCCGGGGCTGGTGGTGCTCGCGATGGTGCTCGCGTTCGCGGGTTCGGCGGCGGTGTTCGGCCCGATGCCCGCCTACTACGCCGAGCTGTTCGGCACGCGGGTGCGGTACAGCGGCGTGTCGTTGAGCTACCAGCTGGGCGCGGTGCTGGGCGGTGGGCTGTCCCCGGTCGTGGCGGCGTGGCTGCTGGGCGCCACGCCGACGCACGACTCGTGGCCGATCTCGCTGTACCTGATCGCCGGCGCGCTGGTCAGCGCCCTGTGCCTGCTGACGATCGGGGAGACGCTGCGCCGGTCCGCCGCCGAACCGGCGCGCTCGCCGGGTTAGCGGGACAGGACGGCGGTCAGGGCGGCGGTCACCTGGGCGGTCGCGTCGGTCGGGCGCTCCGGGTCGAGCCAGGCGACCACGCCGTCCGGGCGGATCAGGCTCGCGCCCTCCTCGCCGATGCCGTAGCGCTTGGCCAGCTCGCCGGTCGTGTCGCGCACGACGGGCACGTCCAGTGCCGGCGGGGCCGTCACGTCGGCGGCCGCCCAGTCGGGGTTGAGGGTGAGGAGGGTCCAGCCGCGGAAGAGGTCCACTGTGGACTTCACCGCGCCGTCGTGCTCCACCGTCACGTGGGGCGCGCGGAAACCGGGCCGTCCGCTGGGCTGGGCGGGGTCCTCCATCGGGGCCGGGTCGTCGTCCTCGACGAGCACCGCGCCCGAACGGCAGCGGTAGCCGAGCACCAGGCGCAGCGGGTCGATCGGCTCCGGCACGTCGGGGCCGGCCAGGTGGGGCGCGAACCGCTGGACGTAGTTGGCGAACGACCCGTCCACCACCAGCTCCGCGTACGGCCGCCGCTCGGCCTCGTAGCTGTCGAGCAGGCCGGGCCCCGCCTCGCCCTTCAGCACCGCGGCCAGCTTCCAGGCGATGTCGTGCCCGTCGCCGATCGCGGTGTTGCCGCCGAGTCCGCCGGTCGGCGGGGTCACCTTCGCCGCGTCGCCGACCAGGAACACCCGCCCGGACCGGAACCGGTCGCTCACCCACGCCGCCATCTCCCACGCCGTGACCTCCACGATGTCCGGCTCCAGGTCCGGCACGTCGGTCGCGATCCGCAGCAGCTCGGCGCACCGCTGCGGCGGGTAGTCCGCGAGGGACTCGCGCGCGGGGTCGTACTCGACCGTGAACACGTTGCGGCGCTCGGTGTTCGTCGCGGCCAGGACGCCCGTGAACGCCTGGTTGCGCAGGTAGAAGAGGGTGAACCTGTCCTGGACGAGGTGGTCGGCCAGGTCCGCGTCGAACACCACGCCGATGTGGTGCGACAACGGGCCCCGCCCCTGCCGGGCGATGCCCAGGGCCTCGCGGACCGCGCCGCGGTGGCCGTCGGCGGCGACGAGGTAGTCCGCCCGCACGGTCCACTCCCGCCCCGACGGCCGGTCCCGCACGAGCGCCGTCACGCCGTCGTCGTCCTGCTCGAACGACACCAGCTCGGTCTCGAACCGCACGTCCGCGCCCAGCTCGCGGGCCCGGCGCAGCAGCACCGGCTCGACGTGGTCCTGGCCGGACATCCCGTGCCGCTCGGGGCTGAGCCCGGTGTCCAGCTCGTCGTCCTCGTGCACGATCGTGTGAAACACCCGGCCGCGCAGGCTCTCCGCGACCTTGATCACCAGCCCGCCCGCCACGCCGGCGCTGCCCGCCAGCACCTCGTCCGCGACCCCCGCGCGGCGCAGCAGCTCCATCGTGCGGTGCGTCTGCCCGGCCGCCTTCGGGTGCGGCGACGTCCCCCGGTGCTTGGAGATCCCCAGCACCCCGATGCCCTGCTGCGCGAGGAACACCGCGGCGGACAACCCGCCCAACCCCGCACCGACCACCACGACCTGCGCACACTCGTCTCTCATGACTAAGAATCTTAGCCACAAAGAAACTTGTCAGGCAAGAGAGATGACAGTGCCCGTGCGCGCCGACTCGAAGGCCGCCTCGACCACTTCCAGCCCGGTGATCGCGTCCGCCACCGGGACCGGGGCCTGACCGGCGGCGATGGCCGCGTAGAACTCCTGGTACGCCCCGGCCTCCGTGCGCACGGGCTCCGACCCGAGCACGCCCCACCGGTCCACCGGGTCCTCGCCCCACCCCTCGCCGCCGGGCACCGCGCCCGCCTTCAACGCCTCCTCCTGCGGGTCCATCCCGTGCTTCAGGTACGCCGACCGGCTGCCGAGGACGCGGAACCGCGGGCCCGGCGCCGCCGCCAACGCCGACGCCCACAGGTGCGACACCGCCCCGGACGGGTGGGTCAGCGCCAGGAACGCGTCGTCGTGCGCGTGGGCCGCCGGCCGCAACGTCCGCACCTCCGCGTACACGCCCGTCGGCCGCCCGAACAACGCCACCGCCTGGTCCACCAGGTGCGTGCCGAGGTCGAACACGATGCTGCCCAGGTCGGCCGGGTCCGAGGACTCCTTCCAGCCCTCCCGCACCTCCGGCCGCCACCGCTCGAACCGCGACTCGAACCGGTGCACGTCGCCCAGCGCGCCCTCGCGCACCAGCCGCGCCACCGTCCGGAAGTCGCCGTCCCAGCGCCGGTTGTGGAACGGCGCGAGCAGCAACCCGCGCGACTCCGCCAGCTCGGCCAGCTCGCGCGCCTCGGCGGCGGACGCCGCGAAGGGCTTGTCCACCACGGCGTTCAGGCCGTACTCCAACGCGGTGCGGGCGTGCGCGGCGTGGAACCGGTTCGGCGTGGTCACCACGACGAGGTCGAAGTCGTCCGCCCGCCGCCACACGTCGTCCACCGAGGCGATCAGCTCGACGTCGGGGTACCGGGCCGCGACCTCGGCCCGCCGGTCGGGGTTGCCGGTGACCACGGCCGCGAACGCGAGGCCGGGCGTGGTGGACAGGAACGGGGCGTGGAACGCGGCTCCGCCGAGCCCGTAACCGATGAGTGCGGTGCGCATGCGGAAAACCCTAGGCTTCCCACGTCGTGGACGCCCTGTCGTGGACGGTGACCCACCGCTACTTTCAGCGTCATGAGTCCGCTCGTGGCACGGCGGCACGTGGATTACGTGCGCGTCACCAGCATGGCCTGTCGTCTCGGCTGATCCGCCTCAACCTCTCGCACGCACCCGGGTTCCCGGTCTCCTCGGCGTGCCCGAAAAACGATCAACCCGGTAAGACAGGAGTCTTCGGCATGTCCTGGTCCTTCGACACCAAGCAGGTCCACTCCGGCGCCGCGCCCGATCCCGCCACCGGCGCCCGTGCCACGCCCATCTACCAGACCACGTCGTTCGTGTTCCGCGACTCGGCGCACGGCGCGGCGCTGTTCAGCCTGGCCGAGCCGGGCAACATCTACACCCGCATCAACAACCCCACCCAGGACGTGCTGGAGCAGCGGGTCGCGGCGCTGGAGGGCGGCGTGGCGGCGGTGGCGTTCGCGTCCGGCCAGGCCGCCGTCACCGGCGCCGTGCTCAACGTCGCCCGCGCGGGCGACCACCTCGTGACCAGCGCGTCGCTCTACGGCGGCACGTACAACCTGTTCCACTACACGCTGCCGAAGCTCGGCATCGAGGTGTCCTTCGTGGACGATCCGGACGACCTCGACGCGTGGCGCGCGGCGGTGCGGCCGAACACCAAGCTGTTCTTCGCCGAGTCGCTGGCCAACCCGCGCAGCAACGTGCTGGACATCGCGGCCGTCGCCGGGGTCGCGCACGAGGCCGGCGTGCCGCTGGCCGTGGACAACACCGTGCCGACGCCGTACCTGGTGCGGCCGGTCGAGCACGGCGCGGACATCGTCATCCACTCCGCCACCAAGTACCTGGGCGGGCACGGCACCGCGGTCGCGGGCATCGTCGTGGACGGCGGCACGTTCGAGTTCTCCGACGCGGCGAGGTTCCCCGACTTCACCGAGCCCGACCCGAGCTACCACGGGTTGCGGTACTGGCCCGCGCTCGGGCACGGCGCGTTCGCGGCGAAGCTGCGGGTGCAGGGCCTGCGCGACACCGGCGCGGCGATCGCCCCGTTGACGAGCTTCCTGATCCTGCAGGGCATCGAGACGCTGTCGCTGCGCATCGACCGGCACTCCGCCAACGCGCTGGAGCTGGCGCGGTGGCTGGAGTCGCGCGACGAGGTGGAGAAGGTGCACTACGCGGGCCTGCCGTCGAGCCCGTGGCACGACCTGGCGCGCAGGTACCTGCCGGCCGGCGCGAGCGGCGTGGTGTCGTTCGAGCTGCGCGGCGGGGTGGAGGCGGGCCGGGCCTTCGTGGACGGTGTCGAGCTGTTCAGCCAGCTCGTCAACATCGGCGACGTGCGCAGCCTGGTCGTCCACCCGGCCAGCACCACGCACGCCCAGCTCACGCCGGAGGAGCAGCTGGTGGCGGGGGTCGCGCCGGGACTGGTGCGGCTCTCGGTCGGCATCGAGGCCGTCGACGACCTCAAGGCGGACCTGGAGGCGGGCTTCCGCGCCGCGAAGTCGGTGCTGTGACGTCACGTCCTCCGGGCTTCGGGTCCACTGTCGGGGAGACCCCTCCCGCCGCCGGCGGGTGGCGGGAGGGGGACCCGAACGGGCGACGGCGGTGGTTCCGCGGCGCGCTGCCCGGCCTGCCGTTCCGGATCGCGTACGAGACCTGGGGCACGCCGGCCGCGGACCGGTCGAACGCCGTGCTGGTGCTGCACGCGCTGACCGGTGACAGCCACGTCGCCGGTCCGGCCGAGCCCGGCCACCCGACCCCCGGTTGGTGGGACGGCCTCGTGGGTCCGGGGCGCGCGCTGGACCCGGCGCGGTGGTTCATCGTGGCGCCCAACGTGCTCGGCGGGTGCCAGGGCACCACGGGGCCGTGGGCGACCGCCCCGGACGGCAGGCCGTGGGGCGCGCGGTTCCCGCGGCTCACCGTGCGGGACCAGGTGGCGGCCGAGGTGCAGCTGGCCGACGCGTTGGGGATCGACGCGTGGGCCGCCGTGCTGGGCGGCTCCATGGGCGGGATGCGGGCGCTGGAGTGGGCGGTGTCCGAACCGGACCGGGTGCGCGCCCTGCTGGTGCTGGCCGCGCCCGCCGCGTCCACGGCCGAGAACATCGCGTTGGCGTCCGCCCAGCTGCACGCCATCCGGCTCGACCCCGTGCGCGGGCTCGGCGTGGCGCGCCGGATCGCCCACGTCAGCTACCGCAGCGAGCCGGAGCTGGACGCCCGGTTCGGGCGGGCGGTGCAGGACGACGGCCGGTTCGCCGTGGAGTCCTACCTCGACCACCACGCGGACAAGCTCGTCCGCCGGTTCGACCCGGCCAGCTACGTGACCCTCACCGAGGCCATGAACAGCCACGACGTCGGGCGCGGGCGGGGCGGGGTGCGGGCGGCGCTGCGGCGCGTCACCGCGCGGACCGTGGTGGCGGGCATCGACTCCGACCGCCTGTACCCACTGCGCCGGCAGGCCGAGATCGCCGACGCCGTTCCCGGCGCCGGCGACCTGCGCGTCGTGACCTCGCCGCACGGCCACGACGCGTTCCTCATCGAGGTCGACCAGGTGTCGAAGCTGGTCGACGACGTGCTCGGCACCGGCTGAACCGGAGCTGAACCGGGCTGAACCCCGGTTCAGCCGCCGGAACCCGGCCGGAGCCCGGCTCGACCGACCGGAAGCCGGCCTGGCCGGAACCCGCTCTGCCGACTAGAAGCCGGCCGTGATCCGGGTGAACTCCCAGTCCGCCTGCGGGATGCCGCTGCAGTTCGACGCCACCTGGCCGTCGCACCCGCCGCGGTCGCGGTTGACCGCCCAGAACGCGAACCGGGACAGCCCGTTGGCCTTCGACCAGTCACGGAGCTGCGTCCACGTCTGGGTGGTGGTGACCTCGCGCTGGTCGGACAGGCCGTTCATGCCGGAGATGCCGACGTGCCGGAACGCCTCCGCGTCGGACCACCCGAACGTGGTCTTCAGCTTGTTCTTGAGCCCGGTGGCGGCGTTGATCGTGTCCGTGCCGATGTTCGAGCTGCCGAAGTCGAACGGCATGATCGTGAACACGTCGATGTTCGCGCCGATCGCCGCGGCCCGCTCGATCAGCCGGTTGCCCCAGGAGTTCGGGCCGGTGGTCGTGGTGCCGAAGGTGACGATCGTCTGGATGCCCGGGTTGTTCTGCTTGACGATCTTCAGGGCTTCCAGGATCCGGTCCTGCACGACCGCGTTCTCGAACTCGTCGGTGTTCTCGATGTCGATGTCGATGGCCTTCAGCCCGTAGGCGTTGATGACCTGCTGGTACGCGCCCGCAAGCGCTTGCGGGGTGGCGCAGTTCGGGCCGAGCTTGTTGCCGCTCCAGCCACCGAACGACGGCACGACGTCGCCGCCCGCCGCGCGGATCTGCTGGATGGCCTGCGCGTCGATGCCGCCGGTCAGGGACCGGTTGCCGTCCCACGCGGGGTTGCAGCCGCCGGACGACAGCACGAACGCCATCGTGAACCACTTGACGCCGGTCGCGTTCATGATCGTGGCGGGCGCGGGCGGGTTGCCCCAGCCGAGGAACAGGTACGGCGCGCCGCGGCCGCCGGGCGGCGTGACGCCCGGCTGGGTGGTCGCCGAGACCTGGTTCGACGGGCCCGAGGTGTTCGAGGCCGCGTCACGCGCCCGCACCGTGAAGGTGTACGCGGTGGAGGGGGTCAGGCCGGTGACGGTCGCCGTCGTGCCGGTGACGGTGGTGGCGACGGAGGCGCCCCGGTACACGTCGTACGCGGTCACGCCGACGTTGTCGGTCGACGCGGTCCACGCCAGCGACACCGAGTTGCCGGTCGTGCCGGTGACCCGCAGACCGCCGGGCACGCTCGGCGCGGTGGTGTCGCCGCTGCCGCCGCCGGTGCAGGGAGCGCCGTTGACGGTGCAGTTGAGCGGCGCGCCGGAGCCGGTGCCGACGAAGCCGAAGCTCGCCGACGCGCCCACGGCGACGGCGCCGTTGTAGTCGCGGTTGGTCGCCACGTAGTGATCACCCGTTCGGGTGACCAAGGCGTCCCAGTACGACCCGAGCGAGGTGCCCGCGGGGAGGTCGAACTCGATCCGCCACGAGCTGATGGCGGTGGGGCCGCCGTTGGCGACGGTGAACTTGCCCTCGAAGCCGCTGCCCCAGTCCTGGGTCTTGGCGAAGGTGGCGGTGACGCCCGGCGCCGCTGACGCGGCCGGACCGATGAGCAGGGAACCGATGGCGAGTGCGCTCGTCGCGAGCAGCGCACCCAGTCGTCGTGACATGAGGAGTCTCCCTCGGCGGAGTGGCAGGGTGAATCGCGCCCACCTCGGAGAGTGGTCTAGACCACGGCGAATGGCAAGGCTCTTTACCGACGGGTCTCGCGGTGGGTCCGGCGACGGCCGGGAGGAAACGGGCAGACCGGGACGAAACGGTCAGTCTTCGAGGGCGGTGGCGATCCACGTGGAGACGGGCAGGTCGCGCATCGCGCACTCCAGCGCCAGCTTCACCGTCCAGCGCAGGGCCTGGAGCACCACCGTGGCCAGCTCCTGCGGCTGCCCGTTGGCCAGGGCGATCTCGATCTGCTCGGCCGCCGCCTCCTCGTCGCCGTGCACCTCGGCGAGGAGCGTGCGGATCGCGGTGCGGACCGGCGGGTCGGCGTCGTCGATCGGCACCTCCTGCCCGTCCTCGTCGAAGACCTGCATCTTGACCGGCGTCGCGCCGCCCGAGCCGAGGGCGGCCACCATCGCGCTGCACTCGGAGAACAGCAGGAGCACCAGCTCCCGGATCTCCTCGTTGCCCTCGGGGGAGCCGCTGAGGTAGCCGGTGACCAGGTCTACCGCGACAGCGTCCTCCCCGACCTTGGTGGCGGTCAGGGCTTCACCGGCCACGGCCTGGAGCCGTGCCCAGCGATCCGGATCTTGCTGCGGGTGCATTCAGCCATCTTCCAACACGGAGTAGGGGCGCACAGCTCTGCCGTAGTGCCGCTCTGTCGTATTGACTACATGGTGGTGTTCGCCTGCCGCAACGGCTTGTCCGGCGGGTGCCGCTCCGGTATGGGTGCTACCGGGGTATGACAACCCGAGGTGGCATGTGCCGGACGGGGCCGCCGCCTAGCATCGGGACCGTGATCCGCACTCTCCTCCAGGTCGTGCTGCTCCGCGACCGCACGCGGGTCTTCGAGCGGTTCCGGCACCGGCGCGTCACCGACGTGGCCGTGCTCGGCTACGGCCTGGTCATCGCCATCGGCGTCAGCCAGGAGTACGTCTCGCTGGAGGAGCCGGACGGCTGGTGGCCGCTGCTGTTCGCGCTCGTCGGCGGCAGCTTCGTGCTCCTGCTGCGCTCGACGCTGGGGGCCTGGCGGCTGGCCACCGCCGGCCTGGTGGCCACCCGGATGCTGCTGCCCGCCGAGCCGACGGTGTTCGGCGCGTGGCAGTGGTGCTGGTACGTCCCCGTGCTGCTGGCCGTCGGCATGATCCACAGCGGCCGGGTCGTGCTGGTCGTCGGCCTGGTCACGGCCGGTGTGGCGGCCTCCACCAGCGGGCCGGGCGTGTCCGAGCGCACCCTGCCCACGATCGGCATGCTGCTCCTCCTGCTCCTGCTCGGGTACGCGTTCGGCGCGCGCGGGCGGGCAGAGCAGCGGTTCCACTCCGAGCGGGACCAGAAGGCGGCGCTGGTCGAACGCGCCCGGATCGCCCGCGAGATGCACGACGTCGTCGCGCACCACATGTCGATGGTGGTGGTCCGCTGCGAGACCGCGCCCTACCGGATCGCGGACCTGCCCGAGGCGGCCCGGCGCGAGTTCGCCGAGCTGGGCGCGGCGGCGCGGGCCGCGATCACGGACATGCAGCAGCTGCTGGGCGTGCTGCGGGCCGACGGTCAGCGGGCCGACCGCGCGCCGCAGCCGGGGTTGGCCGACATCAGGGCGCTGCACGCGGACGCCGCCGTGACCGAGGCCGAGGTGCCGGAGGCCGTCGGGCTGACCGCGTACCGGATCGTGCAGGAGGCGCTGACGAACGCGGCCCGGCACGCGCCGGGGTCGACCACGGCGGTGACCGTCGAGGTGGTGGGGGAGGAGCTGCGGGTCGTCGTGCGCAACGGGGTGGGTGGGCCGTCGCTCGGCGGTGGCGGCGGGCACGGGCTGCGGGGCATGCGGGAGCGGGTGGCGGTGCACGGCGGCTCGATGAGCGCCGGGCCGACCGCGGACGGGGGCTTCGAGGTGCGGGCGTCGATTCCGGTGGGGTCGCGGTGACGGCCGGCGGGGTGTGGGGCGGCGGGGTGGTGGTCGGCGGGCTGTGGGGCGGCGCTGCTGGGTTGGCGTGGTGTGGGCCGGTGGGGTGTGGGCCGGAGTCGTGGGTGTCTGCGTGGCGGGGGTTGCTGTGGTGAAGGCGGTGCGGGCGTGATCCGGGTGCTGGTCGCCGACGACCAGGAGATGGTGCGGGAGGGCTTCTCGGCGCTGCTCGCCGCCCAGCCGGACATCACCGTGGTCGGGTCCGCCGGTGACGGCGTCGCCGCCGTCGGCGAGGTGCGCCGGCTGCGCCCGGACGTGGTGCTGATGGACGTGCGGATGCCCGAGATGGACGGCCTGACCGCGACCCGCCTGCTGGCCGACGACCCGGTCAAGGTGCTCGTGCTGACCACGTTCGACCTGGACGACTACGTGTACGAGGCGCTGCGCGCCGGTGCCAGCGGGTTCCTGCTCAAGCACGCGCCCGCGAGCGAGCTGCTGGCCGCCGTCCGGGTCGTGGCGCGCGGGGACGCGCTGCTCGCGCCGTCGGTGACCAAGCGGCTCATCGAGGACTTCGTCAAGGCGCAGCCGGTGCGGGTGGTGAAGCCGGCGGCGCTGGGCGCGTTGACCGAGCGGGAGACCGAGGTGCTGCGGTTGATCGCGCAGGGCCTCTCGAACGGCGAGATCGCGGCGCACCTCGTGCTGGCCGAGCAGACGGTGAAGACCCACGTGAGCCGTGTCCTGATGAAACTGGGCCTGCGCGACCGGGCGCAGGCCGTGATCGCGGCCTACGAGTCCGGTCTCGTCGTACCCCGGTAGGGCCGTCCACTCGGCACCGCGGGGTGACGATCACCGGGCCGTCACCTCCCTAGCTTCGGCGGCATGCCGAAGAAGATCGCGGTCCTGGCCGCGTTGCTGGTGCTGGTGACGCCGGGTGGCGATCCGCCCGCGTTCACCCCGCGCGTCGAGGTCCACGGCGACCTGGCGCGCGCCGCGCACGTCGCGGTGGTCGTGCCGGGGTCCGATGTGGACGGTGCGACGTTCGGCGCCACGGTCGGGCGGATGGCGCGCGACCTGCACGCGTCCGTCGGGCGGGACGACGTCGCGGTGGTGGCGTGGCTCGGCTACCGGACGCCGTCCGGGCTGGGCGTGGACGCGGCCGGCGGGCGGCT
>NZ_JBHTLK010000080.1:0-27261 GCF_042678885.1 Saccharothrix hoggarensis | reverse complement strand
GGTCACCGACCCGCGGCGGCAGCGCGCGCTGTGGCGGGTGCGCGAGGACGGCGCCGGCCTGGCGACGCGGATGGCGGACGGCGGCGAGGCGTGGTCGGGGTGGGAGGACGCGGCCGTGCCGCCCGAGCGGCTGGGCGCGTACCTGCGGGAGTTCGACGCGCTGCTGGCCGGGCACGGCCGGCGCGGCGTCACGTACGGGCACTACGGCGAGGGCTGCGTGCACGTGCGGATCGACTTCGACTTCCGGCGTGGCCACCGGTCGTTCCTGGAGGACGCGGCGGACCTGGTGGTGGCGCACGGCGGGTCGTTGTCCGGCGAGCACGGCGACGGGCAGGCCCGCTCCGAGCTGCTGCCCCGGATGTACCCGCCGGCCGCGCTGCGGGCGTTCGGGCGGTTCAAGGCGGCGTTCGACCCGGAGAACCGGATGAACCCGGGCCGGATCGTCGAGCCGCTGAAGGTGGACGCGGACCTGCGCGTGCTGGTCGCGCCGCCGGTGATCCCGACGCGGGCGCGGCTGGCGCTGCGGGCCGACGGGGGCGACCTGGCGGCGGCGACGCGGCGGTGCGTCGGCGTGGGCAAGTGCCTGAACACGTCCGGCGGGGTGATGTGCCCGAGCTACCGGGTGACGCGGGAGGAGAAGCACTCGACGCGCGGCCGGGCGCGGCTGCTGTTCGAGATGCTGGGCGGGCAGGTGGTGCGCGGCGGGTGGCGGTCGGAGGAGGTCCGGGACGCGCTGGACCTGTGCCTGGGCTGCAAGGGCTGCAAGCGGGACTGCCCGGTGGACGTCGACATGGCCACCTACAAGGCGGAGTTCCTGCACCACCACTACCGGCGGCGGGTGCGGCCGGCGGCGCACTACTCGATGGGGTGGCTGCCGCTGTGGTTGCGGCTGCGGCTGGTGAACCGGGTCAGCGCCCGGTTGGCCCGGTTCGGCGGCGTGGACCCGGCCCGGCCGCTGCCCGTGCCCGTGCGCTCGTTCCAGTCGCGGTTCCGGCCGGGTGGCGGCGGCGAGCGGGTGCTGCTGTTCCCGGACACGTTCACGAACCACTTCGAGCCGGGCGTCGGGTTCGACGCGGCGGCGGTGCTGGGTCACGCCGGGCAGGGCGTCGAGGTGCCCCGGGGCGCGGTGTGCTGCGGGCTGACCTGGTTCTCGATCGGTCAGCTTGGCGTGGCGCGGCGGGTGGTCCGGCGGACGGCGCGCGTGCTGCGGCCGTGGACGCGGGACGGCGTGCCGGTGGTCGGGCTGGAGCCGAGCTGCACCGCGTTCCTGCGGTCGGACGCCCTGGAGGTCGCGGGCGACGACCCGGACGTGGTGCGGCTGGCCGAGTCGGTGCGCACGTTCGCCGAGCACGTGTCGCCGCTGCTCGAACCCGTGGCCGGCGGGGGTTCGGCGGTGGTGCAGCCGCACTGCCACCAGTACGCGGAGCTGGGGCTCGACGCGGACCGGGAGCTGCTGGCGAAGGCGGGGGTGAGCGCGTCGGTGCTGGAGGGCTGCTGCGGCCTGGCGGGCAACTTCGGCTTCGAGCGCGGCCACCACGACGTGTCGATGGCCGTGGGCGAGCAGGCGCTGTTCCCCGCGGTGCGGACCGCCGGGGCGGGCACGGCGATCGTCGCGGACGGCTTCAGCTGCCGCACCCAGGTCCGCCACGGCACGTCGGCGGAACCCGTCCACACGGCCACGCTGCTGCGGCGGCGGCTGGGGCTCTGACCCCGGCGCCGACGCGAATCCTCAAGAAACCATCAAGTCCTCTTTGTCCTGACTGACGTCTTCGGGTCAACTAGCGGGCCATGACCACGAGTCCCCCCTTGCCGTCATCGACGACGACCGTCCTCGCGGCCGAGAGCGGCACGCTCGCGTCCATCGAAGAGGCCATCAACAAGGCGTTCACGCCGGTCTCCGAGGCCGTGACCAGCTTCATCTTCGCCGAGATCACCGTCTTCGGCGTGACCTTCCCCTGGATCGTCGGCTGGCTCGTGCTGGCCGCCGCGGTCTTCACCACGTACTTCGGCGTCATCCAGCTCCGCGGCTTCGGCACGGCGCTGCGGATCGTGCGTGGCAAGCACAGCAAGCCGGACGACCCCGGCGAGATCAGCCACTTCCAGGCGCTCAGCTCCGCCGTGTCGGGCACCGTCGGCTTGGGCAACATCGCCGGTGTCGGCGTCGCGGTGACCATCGGCGGCGCGGGCGCGACGTTCTGGATGATCGTGTGCGGCCTGCTCGGCATGTGCACGAAGTTCGTCGAGTGCACGCTCGGCGTGAAGTACCGGGACGTGCACGAGGACGGCTCGGTGTCCGGCGGCCCCATGCACTACCTGCGCAAGGGCCTGGCCGAGCGGTTCCCGAACCCGGTCGGCCGCGGGGTCGGTCGGGTGCTCGCCGCCGGCGCGGCGATCATGATCCTGTTCTTCGGGATCGCGGGCGGCAACATGTTCCAGGCCAACCAGACGTTCGCGCAGCTGCGCTCGGTGACCGGTGGCGCGGACGGCCTGCTCGGCGGCGACGGCGCGGCGCTCGTCTTCGGCATCGTGCTCGCGCTGCTGGTCGGCGCGGTCGTCATCGGCGGCATCAAGTCCATCGGCCGGGTGACCGGCAGGCTGGTGCCCGCGATGGCGATCCTCTACGTCTCGGCGTGCCTCATCGTCATCCTGCTGAACATCACCACGATCCCGGACGCGATCGGCCAGATCGTCAGCGGCGCGTTCAGCGCCGACAGCGTCGCGGGAGGCGCTGTCGGCGCGTTGATCGTCGGGTTCCAGCGGGCGGCGTTCTCCAACGAGGCGGGCCTCGGCTCGGCGTCCATCGCGCACTCGGCGGTGAAGACGCGCCGGCCGGTCACCGAGGGGTACGTGGCGCTGCTCGAACCGTTCATCGACACGGTCGTCATCTGCACGATGACCGCGTTGACGATCGTGGTGGCGCAGACCCAGTTCTGGAAGGACGCCCAGGCGACCGTCGCGGCGGGCGGGCCGCGCCCGGACGGCGTCACGGTCACCTCGGAGTCGTTCGGCACCGTGCTGCCGTGGTTCCCGTACGTGCTGACGGTGGCGGTGGTGCTGTTCGCCGTGTCCACGATCATCACGTGGAGCTACTACGGCGAGAAGGCGTGGACCTACCTGTTCGGCAAGAGCAAGGGCAGCGAGACCGCGTACCGCGTGCTGTTCTGCGCGTTCACCGTGGTCGGCTCGGTGCTCACGCTGGGCAGCGTGCTCGACTTCGCCGACGCGGTGCTGTTCACGCTGGCGCTGTTCAACATCATCGGCCTGTACCTGCTCGCGCCGGTGGTGAAGCGGGAGCTGAAGGCGTTCCGCGCGTCGCTCGCCGAGGAGCGCGCGGCGGAGGAGGCCGAGGTCCGGTGACCACGCGGGTGGCGGTCCGCGGGGGCGCGGGCCGCCACCCTCACGTGGCCGGCCGGGTCTCCTCGGTGAGCCACGCGAGGTAGTCGGTGTTGCCGCCGAGCACCGGCAGCGCCAGCACCTCCGGCACGTCGTAGGAGTGCCGCTGCTTCACGAACTCCGTCAGCTCGTCCACCCGGTCGTACGCGGTCTTGATCCACAGCTGCCACTCGCGGTCGTCGTGCAGCTCGCCGTCCCAGCGGTAGACGCTGCGGACCGGGCCGCCGACCTGCACGCACGCCGCCAGGCGGGCCTCCACGATCGCCCGCGCCAACGCGGCGGCGGCGTCCTCGCTGTCGGTGGTGGTGATGACCACGACGTGGTTGTCGCTCATCCACCGGAGGGTAGCGCCGGCGCGAGGGCCGCGACGCCGAACTCCCCGAGCGCCACCGAACCGGTCACCGACGCGCCGGTCAGCAGGTCGACGTGGTCGCCCGGCACGTCGACCCGCACCTCGGACGTCCCGTGGTTGACGACGAACAGCACGTCGCCCCGGCGCACCACCTCCACGCCCCGCGGCGGGCGCGACGCCGGACCGGCCCCGGCCTCCGCCACCACCCGGTCCATCAGGCGTCGCATGAAGTCCGGCGACGGGCGCGTGCCCACGTACCAGGCCGTGCCCGCGCCGTAGCGGTTGCGCAGCACCACGGGCACGCCGTCGGCCCCGGACCCGACCACCGTCGCGACCACCTCGGCGCCCTCGGCGCGCAGGTCGTCGTACCAGAAGTCGGCGGTGAACTCCCCCAGCGACGCCGAGGCGCACGTCAGCACCTCGTCCGGTCCGAGCGGCACCATCTCCTCGACGCGCAGGCCCAGCAGCTCCCGGAACGGCGCCGGGTAGCCGCCGAGGTGGACGCGGTCGTGCTCGTCCACCACGCCGGAGAAGAAGCCCATCACCACCGTCCCGCCGCCGGCCGCGTACGACACCAGCGGCTCGGCGTCGCGCACCAGGTACAGGTTCGGCGCCACCACCAGCCGGTACCCGGACAGGTCCCCCGAGGGGTGCGCGAAGTCGACGGTCACGCCGAGGTCGAACAGCGGCTCGTAGAAGTCCCGCAGCCGCGTGACCAGGTCGAAGTCCCCGGACGGGTGCGCGTCGAGCTGCGCGGCCCACCAGCTCTCCCAGTCCAGCACCACGGCCACCGACGCGGGCACCGGCGCGCCGGCGACCGGGGCCAGCGCCCGGAGGTCCGCGCCGAGCGCCACGACCTCGCGGAACACCCGGCTGTCGGTGCCCGCGTGCGGCACCATCCCGGAGTGGTACTTCTCCGCGCCGCCGCGCGAGGCGCGCCACTGGAAGAAGCACACCGCGTCCGCGCCGCGCGCCACCGCCTGCACGGACTGGGCGCGCAGCTGCCCGGCGGGCTTGGGCGGGTTGCGCCGGCGCCAGTTCACCGCGCTCGCCGCCTGCTCCATCAGCAGCCACGGGCCGCGCTTGAGCGAGCGCATCAGGTCGAAGCTCAACGCGCTCATCACGTGCGACGTCGGGTCGGCCGGGTCGGGGTACCAGTCGTGCGACACGACGTCCTCGTGCCGCGCCAGCTCCCAGTAGTCCATCGGCTGCTGCAGGCCCATGAAGTTCGTGGTCGCCGGCACGTCCGGGGTGACGCGCCGCAGCACGTCCCGCTCGGCCACGAAGCACTCCAGCAACGCGTCCGAGCAGAACCGGGCGAAGTCGAGCCGCTGCGCCGGGTTGATCAGGTAGGGCGCGCGGCGCGGCGGGATCACCTCGGCCCACTCGCCGTAGCGCTGGCTCCAGAACGCGGTGGACCAGGCGTCGTTCAGGGCGTCGAGCGACCCGTGCCGGTCGCGCAGCCACCGCCGGAAGTGCTCGGCGGTGACGTCGCAGTGGCACACCTGGCCCAGTTCGTTGCCGACGTGCCACAGCTTCAGCGCCGGGTGCCCGCCGTACCGCTCCGCCAGGTCCGTGACCAGCGACAACGCGTGCTCCCGGTACACCGGCGAGGACGGGCAGAACTGGTTGCGCGAGCCGTAGGACAGCCGGTGGCCGTCGAAGTCCACCGGCAGCGTCTCCGGGAAGCGGTGCCCGAGCCACGGCGGCGGCGAGGCGGTCGGCGTGGCCAGGAAGACGTCGATCCCGCCCGCGTGCAGCAGGTCGAGCACCCGGTCCAGCCAGCCGAAGTCACGCTCACCCGGCCGGGGTTCGATGCGGGCCCACGAGAACACGCCCACCGTCACGGTGTTGACGCCCGCCCGCCGCATCAGCTCGACGTCCTCGGCCCACACCTCCTCGGGCCACTGCTCCGGGTTGTAGTCGCCGCCGTAGCGCAGGTGCGTCATCCCTTGATCGCCCCCACGATCACTCCCTTGGTGAAGTGCTTCTGCACGAACGGGTAGATCACGAGCACCGGGACCACCGCGAGCACGATCACCGCCATCTTGATCGCGAGCGTGGCGACCACACCGCCCGCGCCGGTCAGCGTCGAGTCGGCCGGGCTCGCGCCCGGGATCGGCTGGCCTTGCAGCACGTACGTGCGCAACACCATCTGCAACGGCCACTTGTCGTTCGAGTTCAGGTACAGGAAGGCGTTGAAGAACGCGTTCCAGTAGCCGACCCCGTAGAACAGCGCGATGACCGCCGTGACGCCCTTGGACAGCGGCAGCACGATCCGGGTCAGCACGCCGAACTCGCTCGCCCCGTCGATGCGCGCGCTGTCGATGACCTCCCGCGGCAGGTTCATGAAGAACGACCGCAGCACCACCAGGTTGAACGCCGCCACCGCGCCGGGCAGGATCAGCGCCGCGTAGGTGTCCAGCAGCCCCAGCGAGTTCACCAGCAGGTAGGTCGGGATCAGGCCCGGCCCGAACAGGAACGTCAGCAGGACCAGGAACAGCAGCGGCCGGTGCGCGAACGAGCCCGGCCGCGACAGCCCGTAGGCGGCCAGCAGCGTGACCACCGTGCTGAAGACCGTGCCGATGACCGTCACGCCCGTGCTGACGACCACCGACCTGGTCACCACGCCACCGGACAGCAGCTCCTCGTACGCGCCGAGGCTGAACCCGTCCGGCACGATCACCAGGCCGCCCGCGGCGGTGATCGTGGCCGCCGGCGACACGCTGGTGACCACCACCACCCATAGCGGGAACAGCACGGCCAGCAGCACCAGCGCGACCAGCACGCCCTTGGCCGCCTGCCCGATCCGGGTGGGCGGCTCGTCCCACACCGGCCGTCGACCCCGCCGCGCCGGGTTCCGGCGCGCGACTGCCGTCGTCATCGCGAGTACACCCCCTGCTCGCCCACCATGTGCGCCACCTTGTTGGCCGCCACCACCAGCGCCAGCCCCACCAGGCCCTTGATCAGGCCCGCCGCGGCGGCGTAGGAGTAGTCGCTGTTCACCACGCCGGTGAAGTACACGTAGGTGTCCAGCACCTCCGCCGCCTCGTGCCCCACCGCGTCGCGTTGCAGCAGGAACTGCTCGAAGCCGACGCTCAGCGCCTCGCCGAGGCGCAGGATCAGCAGCAGCACGATCACCGGGACCAGCGCGGGCAGCGTCACGTGCCACATCCGCCGCCACCGGCCCGCGCCGTCCACCGCCGCCGCCTCGTACAGCGAGGTGTCCACTGTGGACAAGGCGGCCAGGAACACGATCGCGCCCCAGCCCGCGTCCTTCCACACCGACTGGGCCGTCACCAGCGCGATGAACAGGTCCGGGTCGGTCATGATGTCGAACGGCGACGCGCCGTTGGCGCGCAGCAGCTGGTTGAGCACGCCCGCGCCGCCCAGCATCTGCTGGAACAGCGTGATCACCAGCACCCACGAGAAGAAGTGCGGCAGGTAGACCACGCTCTGGACGAGCATCCGCAGCCGCGGGCTCATCAGGCTGTGCACCAGCAGCGCCAGCCCGATCGGCACCGGGAAGTAGAACACCAGCTGGAACCCGGTGATCACCAGCGTGTTCACCGTGGCGTCCCAGAAGTCCGGGTCGTCCAGGATGCGGGCGAAGTTCGCCAGGCCCGCCCACGGGCTCTGGGCCATGCCGACGTACGGCGAGTAGTCCTGGAACGCGACCACGTTGCCCAGCAGCGGCACGTAGTGGAACACGGTGAGCAGCAGGATCGCGGGCGCGACCATCACCAGCAGCACCCAGTCGCGCCGCAGCCTCCGCCGCCAGCCCCCACGTCGGCCGGCGGCTGCCGGCGTGGGCGACTGGACGGGCGGCCGTTCGAGCAGGTCAGCGCCCGGCATCGGAGAGGGCCTTGTCGTAGAACTCGCGCAGCTCGTCGCCACCCGCCTTGCGCCAGTCCTCCGCCAGCTGGTCGATCCCGCTCAGCGGCGTGCGGCCGCGGAGGATGTCGTTGGTCTGGTCCTCGAACCGCTTGGGCAGCTTGGAGAACTCGGCGGGCTCCTCGATCCGCATGCCGAACGTCACCGGGCGGATCTGGTGCCGGTAGGCCTCGGCGTGCCAGGCGTGCTTGGCCTTGACGTAGTCCGGGTACTGGGCGTTGGTGATGGCGTCCGGCGGGGCCGACATGAACCCGTAGGTCAGGGTGACCTCCTTGCGGCCCAGGTCGTTCAGGCCCGGCGCGCCGTGCGCGTCGCGGACGCTGTGCTTGCCCTCGACGCCGTAGTTGACCAGGTAGTGCTCGGTGGTGCCGATGGGCGCGGCGACGAAGTTCGTCAGGCGCAGCAGCTCCTTGATCCGGTCGGGCGAGAGGTCCTTGCGGAACAGCGTCACCATCGCGGTGGGCGCGGACACCGGGTAGCCGGGCTTGCCGCCGTCGTGCGCGAACAGGGGCAGTGCCTCCATGCCGAACTTCGGGTTGATCGGCCGCTGCTGCGTCATCGCCTCGCCCCAGGCGCCCATGCCGTCCTGGTAGATCAGCATCTGGCCGCCCGCGAACAGCTCCTTCAGCCCGGTGGTGTTGCCCGCCACCACGTCCGGGTGCACGAACCCGGCCTCGAACAGGGAGCGGGTGAACTTCACCGCTTCCCGGTAGGCCTCGGTCTCCAGCTGGTTGACGACCTTGCCGGACGAGTCGCGGCTCCAGTCGCCCTGCCCGCCGAACGTCCTGATCATCGAGCGGAACACGTCGCCGACCGCCCACCGGTTGGCGCCGGGGTCGTTGATCTTCTTGCAGAGCTGGAAGAACTCGTCCGCGGTCTTGGGCGCCGTGCCGCCCAGCGGCTCGATGACGTCCCGGCGGTAGAAGAGGGTCTCGGGGAACAGCTCGCCGCGGAACGGCACGCCGTAGAGCCGCCCGCCGTAGACGCACGCGTGCCACGACTCGGTCGGGATGTTCGCCAGCAGCGGGTAGTCCTTGACGTTGTCGCCGCTGAGGAGGTCGGTGAGGTCGGCGAAGACCTGGCCGACGCCCTCGCTGAACCGGGGCGGGATCGTGAACGTCGGCATGACGGTGATCTCGGGCACCTGCTTTGCGGCCACCATCGCGCCGAGCTTCGCCTGGTAGTCCGCGCCCTGCACCTGCTCGAACCTGACCACGCCGCCGATGCGCTGGTTCACGGCGTCCCAGTAGGAGTTCTCCCCCAGCCCGGGCGGGAGCGGCCAGAACGCGGGCGTCATGGCGGTGACCTCGCCGCCGTCGAGCACCTTGTCCTTGACCGCGTCCACCAGGTCGGCGGGGAACTTCAGGTAGCCCGGCACCGAGCCGTTCACGCCGGGCAGGTCCGGCTTGGCGAAGTCCACCGGGTGGTAGGACGGCAGCACCTTGGCCAGCGCGTCCCCGCCCAGCGCGGTGCCGGTGTGCTGGGCGGCCGGCGCGCCGCACCCGACCACCAGCGTGCCGCCGGCCACCGCCGTGAAGGTCAGGAAGCCCCTGCGGTTGAGAATCATCGGACAAACGCCCCTTTGCATCGGATCAGGGAGGGTGCGCGCGTTCGCGCACGGGGAGTCGAAGCGCTTCGAAACGCCGCGCGGCTGCGCGCGGATGAGGCCGCGCGGATCAGCGCGTGGTGCTCGCCCGCTCGGTCAGCCGCGGCGGCAGGAGGGTCAGCGGTGGGGTGGGCGTGCGGTCGAGCTTGGCCATCAGCAGCGCCACCGCGTGGTGGCCCAACTGCTCGGCCGGCACCGCCACCGACGTCAGCGGCGGCATCAGGCGCTCGGCCTGGTCGTCGGGGCAGATCGCGACCACGGCGACGTCGTCGGGCACCTTGCGGCCCAGCGACCGCAGCACCTCGACCACCGACGGCAGCGCGGCCTCGTTGTGCACCACCAGACCCGTCACGGCCGGGTGCCGTTCCAGCAGCCCGGTGATGGCCACGCGCACCGACTCGTGATCGGTCTCCGTGGGCAACGTCGTGGAGGAGACGCCGCGCCGCATCGCGGCCGCGCTGAACCCGGCCATGGTGCGGTGGGCGAACCCGGTGTCGCGCTGGTAGACCGCGCGCGGCGCGCCGACCAACGCCACGTAGGTGTGGCCGAGGTCGGCCAGGTGGTCCACGCACCGCGAGCCCGCCTCGGCGAAGTCGAGGTCCACGCAGGTCAGGCCGGCGGCGTCGGCGGGGAACCCGATGAGCACCGACGGCCGGTCCAGCTCCCGCAGCACGGGCACGCGCTCGTCGTGCATCTCCACGTCCATCACCAGCAGACCGTCGACCTGGGCGCTCCCGGCGACCCGGCGCAGCCCCGCCGCGCCCTGGTCCGCCGTCACCAGCAGCACGTCGTGGTCGTGCCGGCGGGCCGCGTTCGCGACCGCGACGACGAACTGCATCAGCACGGGCATGTGCATGCCCTCGCGCATCGGCAGCACCAGCGCCAGCACGTTGGCGCGGTTGCTGGCCAGCGACCGCGCGCCGGCGTGCGGGTGGTAGCCCAGCGCGCGCACGCTCGCCTCGACCCTGGCCTTGGTGGCCGACGAGATCGAGCGCCGCCCCGTGAGCACGTACGACACCGTGCTCGGCGCGACACCGGCGTGCCGCGCGACATCGGCGATGGTGACCACGTCAGCTCACCTCCCGGACCCGCGTGCCCGCCGCGTCCGCGGTGAGCACCAGTGACGTCCCGTCGACCGACACCCGCGTGCCGGGCGGTCCCGTGCGGGGTTCCGGCGTGACGTCGTGGAAGGAGATCCACGCGCCCTCGCGGGTGAACACCACCTCGTCGTCCACCAGCCGCACCCCGTCGCAGTCGTCGAAGTCCAGCGCCCGCAACGGGCCCGAGCGCGGCCCGATCGCCTCCCCCGGCACGTCGACCACCAGCCGCGACCGGATGTCCCGTGACGACGCGCCGGCCATCAGCTCGTACCGCCCGGCCTCGACCACGCGCCGCCCGGTGGTGACGTCCCAGTGCCACAGGTGCTCGACCGGCAGGTCGACCACCGCCGTCTCGCCCGGCGCGAGGAGCACCCGCCGGAACGACTGGAGCCTGCGCACCGGTTGCGGCACGCGGGAGTCGAGCGCGGCCGAGTACAGCTGCACGACCTCCGCGGCGGCCACGTCACCGGTGTTGGTGACCGACAGCCTCGCCACGCCGTCCGCCCACTCCAGCCCGGAGTGCTCGAAGGTGGTGTAGGTCAGGCCGTGGCCGAACGGGAACAGCGGGTCGCCGGTGAAGTACAGGTACGTGCTGCGCGCGCGGATGATGTCGTAGTCGAGGATGTCGGGCAGGTCGTCGTCGGAGCGGTACCAGGTCTGGGTGAGCCTGCCCGACGGCGAGTACGCGCCGAACAGCGCCTCGGCGACCGCGCGGCCCTGCTCCTGCCCGCCGTGCGCGGTCCACACGATGCCCGGCAGGTGCTCCTCCTCGCCGTCCAACGCGTACGGGTAGCTGCTCACCAGCACCAGCACCGTCTTCGGGTTGGCCTCGCGCACCGCGCGCACCAGGTCCAGCCACGGCAGCCGCACCGTGGTGCGGTCCTGCGTCTCGCGGCCGTTGATGTGCGGGTCGTTGCCCAGCACGAGCACGACCGCGTCGGCCCCGGCCGCCACCGCGACCGCCTCGGCGGTCCCGTCCACGACCAGTTCCACCTCGAACGGCCCGGTGTCGTTGCCGTGCACCTTGTTGTGCAGCACCAGGGCGTCGCCGTCGAAGCGCGGCTCGAACAGCTCGCGCACGTCCCAGCCGCCCGGCGTCGCGGCCTTCGCCACCAGCGAGCCGTCCTCCGCCACGCCGAGGTAGCGGCGGGACCCCACGTCCCGCAACGTCCACACGCCGTCGCCCCAGTCGAAGCGGTCGAACAGCGCCCGCTCCCCCATCGCCACGACGCCGCCGCGCACACCCAGGTAACGGCCGTCCGCCGCGCGCAGCGCGATCCGGTCGACCGCCTCCGAGTACGACACGGAGGCGAAATCCTCCAGCGCCCTGCGGACCGTCACCCGGTACGGCAGCGTGCCGCTGTACCAGTCCTCGAACACCGCGTCGGCGTGCGTCCCGATGACGGCGAGGCGGGCGCCGCGCTCGAACGGCAGCGCGGAGTCGTTGCGCAGCAGCACGACCGCCTGCCGGGCCGCCTCCAGCGCCAGCTCGCCGTGCGAGCCGATGACGTCCGACGTGATCGACGCGTACGGGTTGTCCAGGGCCGGGTCACCGGTCGGCGCGTCGAACTCGCCGAGCCGGAACCGCAGCGCCAGCACGCGCCCGACGGCGCGGTCCACCACCGCCCGGTCCAGCAGGCCGTCCTTGATCGCCGTGGTGACGCTCTCGATCATCAGCGACGGGTCGGCGTCCTGGTCGGTGAAGCTGTCGAGGCCCGCGTTGAGCAGCGCCGCGTGCCCCTCGGCCTGCGTCGGCAGGTAACCCTGCAGCCCGGCCACGTTCGACGGCGCGTAGGCGTCGCTGACGACCGCGAGCCCGTCCGGGGCCCACGTCCGCAGCTCCTCCTCGATCAACGGGCTCAGGTGCGCGGGACGGCCGTTGACCAGGTTGTACGACGGCATCACGGCCACCGCCGCGCCCGCCTCGACCGGACCGCGGAAGCACGGCAGCTCGTACTCGTGCAGCACCCGCGGCCGCAGGTCCGACGACGTGACGCAGCGGTCGTCCTCGTTGTTGTAGCCCAGGAAGTGCTTCAACGTCGGCGCGGTCCGCAGGTACCGCGGGTGGTCGCCGCGCAGGCCCCGGGCGTAGGCGGTGCCCATCGCGGCGGTCAACGTCGGGTCCTCGGAGTAGCCCTCCTCGTTGCGCCCCCAGCGGGGGTCTCGCAGCGGGTTCACCACCGGCGCCCACACGTTCAGGCCGTGCGCGACCGGGTCGCGGTGGTGGAACCCGCGAGCCTCCACGCCGGTCGCCTCGCCGACCCGCCGCACCAGCTCGGTGTCCCACGACGAGGCCAGGCCGACGGCTTGCGGGAACACCGTGGCCGGGCCGAGCCACGCGACGCCGTGCAGCGCCTCCATGCCCGTGTGGAACGCGGCCAGGCCCAGTCTCGGCACGGCGGGCTGGTGCTGGTGCAGCAGCGCCACCTTCTCCTCGTCGGTCAACCGGCCGAGCAGGTCGGACACCCTGGCGTCGACGGGCAGACCCGGATCGCGGAACGGCAGCGGGGCCACAGCACACCTCTCGCGGTCGTCGAATTGTTCGAATGTGCAGCTCACTCAATCGAATCGTTTCGATCGCTGCGAAAACGTCACCGGCCGCGGTCGGCGGAGCGGGGTGCCAGAAATGTGGCACAGCTCTCTCGCCCACGTCAACACCGAAGTTTCAACGTTGTTTCATTTCGCGCGTTCGATTCGAATGCGTTCGACAATCGAGACGATGCCGAACACCCCCCTCACCACGTCGTGAGGGGGGTGCCGGCGACCTTCGGGAACTACCCGAACAGTTCCACGTGCAGCTGGAACGCCGTGGCGATCTCAGCCTGCGCCCAGAACCGGTGGTAGGTGAAGGTCGGCGCCGGGCCGCCGTCCAGGTAAGCCTGGACCTTCGGCCAGTCCTTGTCCTGCTTGAACATCGAGCGGATGTCGACGAACGACACGCCCGGCTTCACGATGTCGCCGTTCGGCATGTCGCCCGACCAGCCCGGGGGAACGTACGGACCCTCGCGCGTCGTCGCGTTGTACACGTCGTCGAAGCGGTTGTAGTCCTTGCGCTCCTCCGGCACCGCGATGCCCTTGGTGGTCTTGTGCGACAGCAGCGCCGTCAAGAGGCCCTCACCGACGGTCTTCGCCTGGGCGTTGCCCGACTTGGCCGCGTAGTTGAGGAGCGTCTTGGCGTAGGACGCGGCGATGCCGACGTCCGTGCTGTGGTTGAGCACCTTGACCCGCAGGTTCGCGTTGGCGCCCGGGGTGGTGGCGTTCCAGTTGTCCGGCGCGCCGGTCCACTCCAGGTCCGACGGGATCTGGAACTGGCCGCCGGTGCCGACGGTGGTGTTCGCGATGGCCCAGGGGACCCACTTGTCGAGGATCTTCTTGGCCGCCGCGTTGCCGGTCATCTGGTACAGCGCCGCGGTGCGCTCCATCTGCCACGCCTGGAAGCCGAACCAGCGGTTCGACGGCGGGTCGCGCCACACCGGGTGGGCGTCGTAGAACATGCCGTAGAAGGTCGGCGTGCCGGCCGGCGGCTGGCTGTACGAGCCTTCCCACGTGTTCGTGACACCGCCGGCGATGGCGCCGTCGGCCGACTGCAGCCACTGCAGCAGTTCCAGCTGACGCGTCATGGACGTGGCCCAGTCCTGCTGACCCGTGGCCGACTTCGGCTTCAGGGCCGGCTCGTTCGCCAGCGCGTACGCGGCGAGCGGGTTCTGGTAGCCCTGGTGCGAGGCGCCGGAGCCGATGCGCCACGCCCAACCCGCGGACGTGTCGGTCGCGCCACCCCACGCGTAGTACCAGGACAGCAGGTAGTGCGCGCTGTCCTTGCCGGTGCCGCCGGGGCAGCTCGCCGGGCTGGTGCAGTTGCCGATCTTCTTGAAGTACTTGTCGAACAGCGAGTAGCGCAGGTAGTCACCCATCTTGGCCGCCTTCGCGACCTCGGGGGCGACCTCGGCGCCCTTGCCCTGCTCGGTCGCCCACTTCTGGGCCAGCAGCGCCACCTGCACCGCACGCGCGTCGGCGTCCGGGGCGTTGGTGTACTTGTACTGCTTGGCGTAGGTGGCGTCCTTGGTGAACAGGTCGAGGAAGCCGTTGGGGCCACCGTGCGCGAAGGTGTCGCACGACGGCTGCGGGATGGTCTCCCACACCGACTCCGACGAACCGCGCTGGTAGGTGTTGATGTACGCGGGCAGCGCGTCGGACTCGTCGCCGCACCGGCCGAAGCCGTAGGTGTTGTCGACGTCGAGCAGCCAGTGCATGCCGTAGATGTCGTCGGTGCCGTAGGCCGACTTCAGCTCGGCCGCGATCGGGTCACGGCCCACCGGCACGCCGGATTCGAGCTGCGACGGGTACAGGTCCATCCGCGGGTGCTCGGGAGCGTAGGTCGCGGGCTTGGACGGGTCGTACTTGTTGTTGGTCGGCTGGTCCGCCGTGGCCGGGATGATGTACTTCTCCATCGCGGCCCAGGCCTTCTTGAACGAAGACCAGTCCTCGGTGATCCGGGCGTAGCTCGCCTCCAGCCACAGGTAGTAGCTGAACGCCTCGGACGTGGTCTGGTGACCGTGGTCCGGCGCCTCGACCATCAGCGTCTCGATCGAGTGGTACGGCACCTTGAGGCCATCGGAGAAGGTGCGGAAGTAGCCGCTCGCCGGGTCGTGGATCTTGGCGTAGAGGTCCAGGAACTCCTGCTCGAACGTCGAGGTGTTGGCGCTGGTCTCCCGCACCTCGACCGTCGCCGCGGCCGCGCCGGTGGCGCTCGCGGTGAACGTGGCCGTGGCCAGGTCGCCGCCGTTGGCCGCCGAGGTGACCGTGACGTTCTGCTTGGTCGACCAGTTGGCCGGGGTGAACGTCAGCGACGCCGGACCGGCCGTCAGGTCGGTGCTGCCCGCGGAACGCGCCACGGTGACCGTCACGTTCGCGGTCGGCGCGGTGGCCAGCGAGACGCCGAAGGTCCCGGTGCCGCCCTGCCTCACGCTGAGCGACGGCGGGCTGACCTGGATCGCCTGGCCCGCGATGACGCGGATGCTGGCGATGCCGGAGTTGCCGATCCCGCCCTTGTCATCGGTGGCGCGGGCCACGATCGCGTGCTCGCCCACGGTCGCGCCCGTCCACGAACCCGTGTACGGGGCGGTCGTGTCGGTCGCGACGACCACGCCGTCGGCCAGGAACTCGACCTTGGCGACGGTGCCGTCGCTGTCGGCCGCGGTGGCCGCCAGCGGGACCGCCTGGCCGGACTGGAACGTCTGCGCGGTCGTCGGCGACGTCAGCGACACCGTCGGGTTCGCGTTGACGTTCGGGCCGGTGCAGCGCGTGCCGTTGAGCGCGAAGTCCGTCGGCGGCCGGTTCTGACCCGTCCAGGAGCCGTTGAAGCCCGGCGTGACCGACGCGCCCGTGCCGAGGTTCGGCGCCCAGCCGGGGGCCGCCACGGTGACCGCGCTGCCGCTCTGCGTGAACGTGCCGTTCCAGCCCTGCTGAACGCGCTGGCCGTCCGGGAAGGTCCACGTGAGACGCCAGTTGTTGACCGCGTCACCCTCGTTGCGGATGCTGACGTTGGCGCCGAAACCACCCTGCCACTGGCTGGTGATCTGGTAGTTGACCGTGCACGCCACGGCGGCGTTGGCCACCGGCGCGACGACCGGCATAACACCCGCGGCGGTCGCCGCCGCGGCTATCAGCGCGAGCGGACCGGTGCGCAACCGTCCCGCTCTGGTGCGGTACCTCATGCGTCCTCCTCCTGCACGGATCAGCCATTGACCCGCGAGCTTTCAAGGGGCGTGCGGCGAGTGGAGTCGGCACGGGACGCCTGGGCGCGCAGAACGCCCCGTGCCGAGAACGGGGGCCTAGGGCTCGACGCCCCAGGCGAGGGCGCCGCCGGTGTAGGCGGTGACCCGGTCGAAGTCGGTCAGCGTCGCGCTGACCCGGTAGCTGTGGTCGTTGGCCTGGTTGAAGGTCGACCAGTCGGTCTTGGCGACCCGCAGCTGGATGTCACCGGTGCTCGCACCCGCGGCGAGCGTGCCCGCGGTGAAGGACACCTGGAGGTAGGCGTCGGCGCCGGGACGCGCGTTCGGCAGCTTGACCACGGTCGCGCGCACGTTGGCGCAGCCGACCACGGCCCAGTCACAGAACACCTGGTAGTTGGCGTTCGCCGTGTCTCCGGTGAACCAGTACCGGACGGTGACGGTGGACCGGTCGACCGCCGCGGCGCCCCGGTTGACCACGGCCAGGGTCGCGCCGATCTGGTTGGCGCTCGCCGACCCGCTGCCGCGCTGCTGCACGGCGACCGGTCCGGCGACGCCGCCCGGCGTGGTCCGGAACGTGACGGCGGTGCTGGGCGCGGAGACGTTGCCCGCGGTGTCCTTGGCGCGCACGGTGAACGTGTACGCGGTGTCCGCCGTGAGCCCGGTCAGCTGGTGGCTGAGCCCGGTGGCGGTGGCCGCGACCGTGCCGTCCGCGCGCAGGACCTCGTAGCCCGCCACGGTTCCGTTGTCCGTGGACGCCGTCCACGTCAGCGTCGCGCCGGTGCTGGTGACCGCCGAGACAGACAGTCCACCTGGGACGGTTGGCGCCTCGCGGTCACCGCCGGAGTCGGTGGTGACCACCGTGACCGCGGCGCTCGCCGCCGACGCGTTGCCCGCGGCGTCCCTGGCCCGCACGGCGAACGTGTGCGACGTGGCCGGCGTGAGGCCGGTGAGCTGGAACGTCGGGGTGGCCGAGGCACCCACGACGGTGCCGTCCGCCCGCAGCACGTCGTAGCCGGCCACCCCGACGTTGTCCGTGGACGCCGCCCAGGTCAGCGTCGCGCTGGTCGCGCCGACGTTCGACGCGCGCAGCGCGGTGGGGACGGTCGGCGCCTCGCGGTCCTCGACGGCCGGGCCGGGCTCCTTGCCCCACACCACCCTGCCGTCCTGCACCAGCGTGATCCGGTCGGTCAGCGCCACCGTGTTGCCGGCGCCCAGTCCCGCGTACGACCAGTCGTTGGCCGGGTCCCAGGTGCCGGTGCTGGTGATGCGGAACTGCACCTCGTGCCGGTGCGCGGACTGGCCGCCCGGGTAGACGCCGGGGCACGGGACGTCCACGTAGTACACCGAGCCGCTGTGCTGCTTGGGCGCGGTCGGCGTGCCGCACTGGTTGTAGTTCGTGGTGACCGCGATCTGGGCGGGCGTGGTGGCGCCGTCGAGGGTGAAGTAGTAGCGCAGCGACCCGTTGAACATGCGGGCGGGCCACGCGGACTTGTTGATGACGAACGACTTGATCTCGGTGAAGCCCGCGGCGCTCTGGTTGACCGACGCCTGCACGGTCAGCTCGGGGCCGTCCGGGGTCTCCGCGACCGGGAAGTCGGCCGCCGGCGTGCCGCCGTACTCCTTGTAGAGGCGGGCGAGCGCACCGGTGAACCCGGCGTTGTAGTCCAGCGCGACCTCGTTGGCCACGAAGTCCTTGCGGTCGTCCACGTACGAGTCGTTGTTGGTGCCGGGGCCGCCGACCAGAGCGCCGTACAGGGTGTGCCTGCTGGTGGCCGGCTCCTCCATGGTGTCGGCCCACGCGCCGTGCGCGGTGCGGTGGTGCGGGTTGCGCGGCGGGTTGGCGCCGAAGCCGACGACGTAGCTGGACTTGCGCGGGTTGTCGCCCAGCGCGTAGTTGATCTGCCGCACGCCGAAGTCGTGGTAGACGCCCGCCTTCGCGGCGTCGCGCTCGCGCAGCCAGTCGCTGTAGACCAGCGCGACGAACGCGGTGTTGGCCGCGTACCGCAGGGAGCCCCACGTGTCGAGGTGCGCCTGGCCGCCCGGCGAGTACCGCACCCGGTTGCCGTTGTAGCCCGTGGTCCAGTAGTCCAGCCAGCGGTTGGCGTCGGCGATGTACTCGGCCTCGCCGGTCAGCTTGGCCATCAGGGCGTACGCGCCGTAGGACTTGTCGTCCCAGGCGATGGTCCACCGGTAGGACCGCGTGGAGGTCTGCGGCTCGGTGGACAGCTTGGGGTACTCGGCCTTGGCCTTGGCCAGGTAGCTCGCGTCGCCGGTGGCGCGGTACAGCCAGATCGCGCCCCACACCAGCTCGTCCTGGTAGCCGCTCCACGAGTTGTAGAACTTCGCGGCGTCGGTGATGCACGAGCTGTACTTGCCGCGGTAGGTGTCGGCGAAGCTGTAGAGCTGCTTGGCGTGGGTCAGCAGCGTCGCCGCGTAGGCGGGGTCGGTCTGCTTGAACACCATCGACGACGAGGCCATCGCCGCGGCGTACTCGCCGGCGAGGTCGGAGCCGGGGCAGGAGGCGTCCACCTTGTACGCCGGGCGGGGCATCTGCATGACCTCCGCCGCGCCCCACCACTTGTGGTCGTCGTCGCCCACGCCGACCTGCCCGTAGACCACGTTGGGCGACGGGTGCGCCTTGATGATCCAGTCCGTGCCCCACTTGAGGTTCGACATCAGGTGCCGCAGCTGGCCCGACGCCTCGTAGGCGTCGCGGTTCTCCACCGCGCCCCAGGCGAGCATCGAGACGGTGGCCGCGAACGGCAGGCCGAACTTCACGTGGTCGCCGGCGTCGTAGAAGCCGCCCGTGAGGTCGACGCCGACGTCGCTGCCGTCGCGGAGCGCCGAGTCCCCGCGCCAGTTCACCCGGTTGTCGGCCGGCAGGTCGCCGGACCGCTGGGCGTCGTAGAACCAGATCGACTTCTGCAGGGCTTCGCCGTAGTTGAACGCGGGCGCGGCCGTCGCCGCGGGCTGGAACGGGGTCAGCGTCAAGGCGCTGACCAGCACAGCTAGCGTGCCGGCCAGTGCTCCGGACATGCGTCGTCGCATGCGTTGCCTCCGAGGGGGCAGGGCGGTGGAGGTTTCTGGGAGCGCTCCCAGTCCGGGACTGTAACCGCAGAGAAACACCGTGAAAAGAGGGTTGGACCACAAAGCCTTGACAAGTTCGACCCAGAGGTCCTCGACCTCTGGGCCGAACGTTCGCGTCGGCTGCGCCGAATGACGCAGCGTGGGGGAGCGCTCCCAGAACGTGACCGACCGCCGGTCCTACCTCGCCCGGCAGGTCAGCTCGGGCGTCGAGGCCGTGCCGCTCGCCGTGTACCCGAAGGACCCCGAAGCGCCGGGTGCGAGGGCGCCGTTCCAGCCGACGTCGTCCACGGAGACCGACGTGGACGTCTGGGTCATCCTCCCGTTCCACAGCGAGTTGATCACCTGGCCGCTCGCCTTCGTCCAGGTGACCGTCCAGCCGTTGATCGGCGCCGTGCCCCGGTTGGTGACGGTGACCTCGGCCTGGAACCCGCCCTGCCAGGAGCTCGCGATGCGGGTCGTGGCCACGCAGCCGGAGGGCGGCGGCGTGGTCGTGGTGGTCGTCGTGCTGGTGGTGGTGCTCGTCGTCGTGGTGGTCGTGGTGGTCGTGGTAGTGGTCGTCGTCGTGCGCGGTGTGTAGCTCAGGCCGTGGCCGAGCGGGTACAGCGCGGCCTTGCCGTCACCGGCGTTGATCGGCTGCTGCGAACTGCTGTTCATCCAGGTCACGGGCAGGGTGCCGGTCGGGTTGTAGTCGCCGAACAGGACGTCCGCGACGCCGCGCCCCTCGGTGCCGGGCAGCCACGAGGCGAGCAGCGCGTCCCAGCCGCCGACCTGGCTCGAGATGTCCATCGGACGGCCCGAGACCAGCACCACGACCACCGGGACGCCCGTCGCGCGGAGCCGGTTGATCGTGTCCAGGTCCTCCCGGTCCAGCCCGAGCCCGGACGGCCGGTCGCCCTCGCCCTCGGCGTACGGGGTCTCCCCCACCACGGCGATCGCGGCCGTGTACGAGCCGTCGACGCCGGTGCCGTAGCGGTCGTGCGTGACGGTCGCGCCGGAGCCGACCGTCTCGCGGATGCCCTGGAGGATCGTGGTGCCGGGCGTGATGTTGCCGCTGCCGCCCTGCCACGAGATCGTCCAACCACCGCTCTGGTAGCCGATGTTGTCGGCCGACTTGCCCGCGACGAAGTACCGGCCGGTCTTGGCCAGCGGCAGCACGCCGTCGTTGCGCAGCAGCACCTGGGACTGCCGGACGGCCTGGCGGGCCAGGTCGCGGTGCGCGGCCGAGCCGACCGTCGAGGTCAGCGAGCGGTCGGTGAGCGGCCGCTCGAACAGGCCGAGCTCGAACTTCTTGGTCAGGATGCGGCGGTTGGCGTCGTCGATCCGGGCCATCGGCACGCGCCCGGCCTGCACCTCGGCCTTGAGCAGGCTGGTGAACCGCCGGTAGTCGTGCGGGACCATCACCATGTCGATGCCCGCGTTGACCGACGCCGCGACCTCCGCGCCGGTGAAGCCGGTCGCGCCGTCGATCTGGTCGATGCCCGCCCAGTCGGAGACGACGAACCCGGTGAAGCCCAGCTCGGTCTTCAGCACGTCGGTGATCAGGTAGCGGTGGCCGTGCGCCTTGACGCCGTTCCAGCTGCTGTAGGAGATCATCACCGAGCCGACGCCGCGGTCGACGGCGGCCTTGAACGGCGGCAGGTGCACCGCGCGCAGCTCCTGCTCGCTGATCTGGGTGTTGCCCTGGTCGTCGCCGCCGGTCGTGCCGCCGTCGCCGATGTAGTGCTTGGCGGTGGCCAGCACGGAGCTGGTGGTCCCGCCGAGCGTCGCGCCCTGCAGGCCGTCGACGTACGTCGTCATCGCGGTCGGGATCTCCGGGACCTCGCCGAAGGACTCGTACGTGCGGCCCCACCGGTCGTCGCGCGCCACGCACAGGCAGGGCGCGAAGTTCCAGTCGATGCCGGTGCCCGCGACCTCCTTCGCGGTGGCCGCGCCGATGCGCTTCACCAGCTCCGGGTCGCGCGTGGCGCCGAGGCCGATGTTGTGCGGGAAGATCGTCGCGCCGCGCACGTTGTTGTGCCCGTGCACCGCGTCCACGCCGTAGATCAGCGGGATGCCGAGCGGGGTGGACATCGCCGTGCGCTGGAAGTTGTCGTACATGTCCGCCCAGCTCTGGGCGGTGTTCGGGGTCGGCGCGGAGCCGCCGCCGGACAGCAGGGAGCCGATCCGGTAGGTGGCGAGGTCCTGCGGCGAGTCGAGCGCGCCGCGGTCGACCTGGGTCATCTGGCCGACCTTGTCGTCGAGCGACATGCGGCCGAGCAGCTGCTCGACCCGCGGGTCGGCCTGGGCCGCCACCTGGGCGGTGGCGACCGGTCGCAGCTGGGGCACCAGCACGGTGGCGACGAGGGCGACGGCCGCCAGGAAGGCGGTGGTCACCGCCACCGTGACGGGTCGGGAGGGAGTGCGCGTCATTGCGTGGCCTCCGGTCCGGGAAGGGTCTGGGAGCGCTCCCAGCCTAGGATTGTCCGTTTTTCTGCACCAGAGTTGCTCTTTTCCGCCCAACGCCGACTGCGCCGCGTGACGCAATTCGACAGATTCTCGACATCAACTTCGCCGGAGCAGTGACCCAGACCTCACTCACTCGAACGGCCCATTCCAGCCACTCTGCGCGCACCTGACGTGACCGTTTCCGAGGCACCTCGTCTCACAGCGGATCGGACGGTCTAGCCACCGCGCCGATTTCTCACGCACAGTGAGAACTCGCACCGCTCCCCTGCCGGCCACGCCCTCTTTTCCTCACCGTTTCCCAGTGGCTACAGTCCTGCCACCTGGGAGCGCTCCCAGTGCCACCGTCAGACCCCGTTCAGCACCGACGCTGCGAGGACTCCGATGCGATCACAGAACGCGGACCCCCAGGTCCCCACCACCCGCCGGCCGCGCGAGACGGCCCGGTTGGCCGCCGCGGGCGGGCTCTCCGGCGCGTTGGTGGCGACGGCGGTCGCCGTGGTGCTCGGCAGTGGCGCGACGGCCGCGCAGGCGGCCGACTCGACGTTCTACGTCGACCCGAACACCTCGGCGGCGAGGTGGGTGGCGCAGAACCCGAACGACTCGCGGGCGGCGGTGATCCGGGACCGGATCGTCGCGGTGCCGCAGGCCCGTTGGTTCACCACCACCAACACGGCCGAGGTCAGGGGTCAGGTGGACGCGTTCGTGGGCGCCGCGGCGGCGGCCGGGAAGATCCCGATCCTGGTCGTCTACAACGTGCCCAACCGGGACTGCGGCGGCGCGAGCGGCGGCGGCGCGCCGTCGCACTCGGCCTACCGGGCGTGGGTCGACCAGGTCGCCGCGGGTCTCGCGGGACGGCCGGCGTCGATCGTCCTGGAGCCGGACGTGCTGCCGATCATGAGCACCTGCCAGAGCGAGGCGCAGCAGAACGAGACCAAGGCGTCGATGGCCTACGCGGGCAAGAAGCTCAAGGCCGGCTCGGCGCAGGCGAAGGTGTACTTCGACATCGGCCACTCGGCGTGGCTCACCCCCGGCGAGGCGGCCAACCGGCTGCGCGCGGCGGACATCGCCAACAGCGCCGACGGCATCTCCACCAACGTGTCGAACTACCGGCGCACCTCCGACGAGGTCAACTTCGCCAAGGCGGTGCTCAACAACCTCGGCGACGGGCGGATGAAGGCCGTCATCGACACCAGCCGCAACGGCAACGGGCCGCTCGGCAGCGAGTGGTGCGACCCGGCGGGCCGCGCGATCGGCACGCCGAGCACGACCAACACGGGTGACGCGCAGATCGCCGCGTTCCTGTGGATCAAGCTCCCCGGCGAGGCCGACGGCTGCATCGCCGGCGCGGGCCAGTTCGTGCCGCAGAGGGCGTACGACATGGCGATCGCGGCGGGACCGACGAGCACCACGTCGTCCACCTCCTCGACCACCACCACGACCTCCACGACCACTTCGACGACTACTTCCACGACCACCTCCACCACGACGACGACCACTCCGCCTCCAGGGGACGGATGCCGGGTGACGCATCGCGTGGTGAGCCAGTGGTCGGGCGGTTACACCGGTGAGATCGTCATCGAGAACCGGGGTGCGTCCATCGACGCCTGGACCCTGACGTTCTCCGCACCCGGCGTGACCGTTTCCCAGGGCTGGAACGGGACGTGGACCGACACGGGCGACATCGTCCGCGTCGGCAACGCCTCCTGGAACGGCGGACTCGCGACCGGTGGTACCGCGACCATCGGTTACAACGCGAGCTACAGCGGCGGCACCCCTCCGTTCACTTCTCCCACTCTGAACGGCAGGGCGTGCGGCTGACGCCGTAGCCGGCCCCGAAGCGGCCCTCCTCCCCGACTGGCAGTCAACGGGAGGAGGGCCGCTTCCCCTTATATCCTTGTCGTCGTGACCGAACCGATGTCCGTCGCGCGGGCCGTCGCCCTGGCCCGCGACCCGGACGACGCGGTGCGCGAGGCGTTGTCCACGGACCCCGCCGCACCCGCCGAAGCCCTGGCGCTGCTCGCCGACGACCCGAGCCCGGCGATCCGGGCGAACCTCCTCGCCCACCCCGGCGTGCCCGCCGACCTGCGCTACCAGGTGCACGCGGGCCTGTCCGCCGAGGCCGCCGCCGGTGACCGCGAGGCCGAGAACGCGCTGGCCTGGGTCCGCTACCAGCGCTCCGGCCGCACGGCCTGCGACCGTCCCGAATGACGACCCGCTGCCCGTGCGGCCAGGGCGAGCCGTACGAGACGTGCTGCGGCCCGTACCACGAGGGCCGCCGCAAGGCGCCGACCGCCGAAACCCTCATGCGCTCCCGCTACAGCGCGTTCGCCGTCGCCGACGAGGACTACCTCCTCGCGACCTGGCACCCGACGACCCGCCCGAAGTCCCTGGACCTCGACCCGGACCAGCGCTGGATGCACCTCGAAGTGCTGTCCCACACCGGCGGCACCCTCTTCCAGACCACCGGGACGGTGGAGTTCCGCGCCCACTACCGGTGGCAGGGCCACCGGGACGTGCTGCACGAGACCAGCCGCTTCATCCGCGAGGACGGCGCCTGGTTCTACGTCGGCCCCGCCTGACCCGGCGGCCCGCCGCGGGCACGGTCACCGGATGCGCCCGTCCTCCAGCGCCACGACGGTGTCCGCGAGGTGCACGGTGGAGCTGCGGTGGGCGATGACCAGCAGCGCGCACTCCCCGGAGATCTGCTCGATGGTGCGGGCGAGGGCGGCCTCGTTGGCCGCGTCCAGGTGCGCGGTCGGTTCGTCCAACAGCAGCAGGTTCGGCCGGGGCAGCAGGGCGCGGGCGATGGCCAGGCGTTGGCGCTCGCCGCCGGAGATCATGTTGCCGTGCTCGCCGACCTGGGTGTCCAGGCCGTCCGGCAGCCGGTCGACCATCCCGACGAGGTTGGTCATGGCCAGCACCCGGTGGATCTCGTCCTCGGTCGCGTCGGGCACCGCGTAGGCGATGTTGTCGCGCAGGCTGCCGTGCATGATCGGGCTCGTCTGCTCGACCAGCCCGATCCGCCGGCGGGCCTGCGCGATGGTCAGCTCGGCGTTCAGGTCGTGCCCGTCGAGCAGGATGGCGCCGCGGTCGGGCTCGTAGAAGCGCTCGACCAGGGCGAAGATCGTGGTCTTGCCCGCTCCCGAGCCGCCGACCAGGGCGACGTGGCCGTGGTGCGGGACGGTGAACGACACGCCGCGCAGGACCGGCCGGTCGGGCTGGTAGCCGAACCACACGTCGCGCAGCTCCAGCGCGGGCGGCGGGGTGGCGGACGCGGCGGTGCTGGCGACGGCGCGGGTCCGCGCCGGCTGGTCCGCCTCCACCGGCAGTTCGGTCACGTCGTTCACGCGCTGGAGCGCGGCAAGTCCTTTTTGGAGGTTCGCGGCGAGTTCGAAGAGACCGGCGGCCGGCATCGCGATGTAGCTGACGTAGAGCAGGAACGCCACCAGCTCGGCGAGCGTCAGGTGCCCGTCCGCGACCCTGATGCCGCCGATCACCAGGACGACGATGAGCGACCCGTGCGCCGACAGGGTGACCGCGGGTCCCGCGATGGAGTCCAGCCGGGCGGACCGCAGGTTCTGCTCGTAGCTCAGGCGGGCGCACTCCCCGATCCGCTCCCGTTCCCGGTCCTCGGCCCGCATCGACCGGACCGTGCGGATGGCGGTCAGCGCGCGTTCGAGTTCCGCGGACAACCGTCCCAGGTGGTCCTGCGCCTGCCCGGTGGCGTTGCGGATGCCGCTCAGCACGAACAGCGTGATGCCGCCGATACCGCCCACGACCACGGCGACGACGAGGAACAGCAGCGGGTCGATCAGCACCATCGCGACCAGTCCGCCGACGACGATGAACACGCCCGCGACGAGGTCGACCACGTCGTAGGCGATCGCGTCGCGCAGGAGCGTGGTGTCGCTGGTGGTCCGGGACAGCAGGTCGCCGACGCGGTGCCGGTCGTACAGCCGCATCGGCAGCCGCAGCAGGCGGTCGACGAGGCGCATCCGCAGGCTCAGCACGATGCTCTCGCCGGAGCGCTCCAGCCAGTACCGCCCGAGCGTGTCGGTGACCGCCGCCGCGGCGAACACGACCGCGAGGAGCACGAGCATCCACGCGATCGCACCCCCCTCGGTGACGAGCTGCAGGGTGCGCATGGCCACCAGTGGTTGGAGCAGCCCCAACCCGGCGCCGAGGAGGGTGAACAGCAGCGCGACGGCGATCGGTTTCCGGTGGCCGCGGGTCGTGGCGGCCAGGTGGCGCAGCCCTACCCGGGGCGGCGGCTCGTCCTCCGTCGGCATCGGCTCGGCGGCGTGGGTGTTCGGTGCGGTGACCGTCATGTGGTGCTTTCCCGTTTCTCGGTCAGGGACGGTGGTGGCGGGCGGGTCGTGGCGCGGGTCGAACGGTCATCAGGACGTGCAGGAGCTCGGTGCCCGGGGGTTCCCCGACCGGGCGGCCTTCCGCCTCCACCCAGGCGTGCGCGGAGAACGGCGCAGTGCGCACCCCGACGCGCCACGTGGGCCAAGAGCCCTTCACCCGGCAGAGGAGGGCGGTGGCGATCGAGCGCGGCAGGCAACCTGGTCCCGCGCACCGCAGGCTGACGGCGGTGACGGCGTCCCGCGCGGCCAGCGCTTCGGCGTGGCCGGCCGGTCTCGCCCCCGCGCTCAGCACGGTCAGCAGCGACCGGATGCGCTGCGGCGGCAGCCGGGCCACACCCCGCGCCACCGCGGTGATCACCCAGCAGAGGACGCGCAGGCGCGGGCCCACGCGGCGGGACCGGTCCGGCAGCGCGGCCTGGGTGCTCATCGGCGCACCGCCAGGCCCGCCGTGCACAGCTGTCCCACGACGTCCGCGACGTCCGCGTCCACCGTGGCCGGGTCGGCGGCGCCGCGGGCGAGCAGCAGCCCGACCACCTGCTCGTGGTCGCCGCCTTCCAGCAGGGTGTGCAGCACGAACGAGCCGGTGGAGTTGAGCTGCCAGTACCGGCCGGTCCTCTCGTCCAGCAGGACGGCGCCGTCCTCGGTGCTGGTCAGCGACACGTGTTCGGCCAGGCGCAAGGTCATCCGGGTGCTCCCGTCACGAGGTCCGTGGGTTGCCCGGCGCGGTCCAGGTCGCGCAGCCACCGCTCGCAGCCGGCGGTCTGCTCGACCATGATCGGCGTCGCGTCGGAGGTCCACACCCCCGTCAGCGCCGACCGCAGCCGGTCCACGTCGATCAGCCCCAGCCCGGCGAGCTTCCCGTTCTCGCACAGGGCGAGGAGATCGGCGCGGTAGTGCGGCAGGGCGGCGTACTCGGGCGAGGTGCCGCCCTTGGTGGAGCGGGTCGAGGACCGGTCCGGCACGACGCCGCGCAGGGCTTCCGCCAGCAGCGGCTTGTACCGCCACGGGGTCGTGCGCTCGTGGGCGCGCACGGCGAGGCAGGCCTCGGCCACCCGGTCGTCCAGGAACGGCGCGGCCACCGGGAGCCCGTCCGCCGCGGCGGCCATCGCGGTGCGGCGCATCAGCCGGCCGCCGTGCCGCACGAGCTGCACGGCGTCGTGCACGGCCTTGTCCGGAGGGGTCGCGGGCGCCTCGTCGGCCGCTTGGAGCAGCAGCCGACGGGCCGCGTCGACGGCGTCCGCGGTCGCCCACGGCGGCAGCTCGACGGCGTCCGGGTAGCCGCCGG
>NZ_JBHTLK010000079.1:0-27297 GCF_042678885.1 Saccharothrix hoggarensis | reverse complement strand
AGGCCCAACGCCGGGTCGTGCTCGTCCACGGCGGCGGGCGGCGCGCCCAGGGCGGCGGTCCGCCTGGCCGCCTCCTCCAGCCGCTCCACCGGCAGCTCGCCCGACTCGACGGCCGCCACGATGGCGTCCACGAGCCACCGCATCCCGTCGTCGTCCAACGGCTCGCCGCCCAGGCACAGCGCGTCCACGCCGGCGACCAGCGCCCGCACGGAACCCTGCGCCAGGTCGCCGCCGACGGCCTTCATGTCCAGCCCGTCGGTGATGATCGCCCCGGTGAAGCCCAGCTCCTCCCGCAGCACGCGCACCGCGACCGGGTTGAGCGTCGCCGGCTCCGGACCCCACTCCGGCACCACGAGGTGCCCGGTCATGATCGACCGCACCCCCGCCAGCACCGCCGCCCGGAACGGCACGAACTCGACCGCCGCCAGCTCCGCCACCGACCGCGGCAGCACCGGCAGCGCCGCGTGCGAGTCCACAGTGGACGCCCCGTGGCCGGGGAAGTGCTTGGCGCACGCGGCGACCCCGACGGCCTGCATGCCCTCCACGAACGCCGCCACGTGCGCGGCCGCGGCCTCCGGGTCCGACCCGAACGCCCGCACGCCGATCACCGGGTCCTCCAGCGTCAGCACGAGGTCCGCCGACGGCGCGAGGTTCAGGCTCACCCCGCACGCCGCCAGCCGCGAGCCCATCGACGCCGCCACCGACCGCGTCAGCCCCGGGTCGCCCGCCGCGCCCAGCGCGTGGTTGCCCGGCACCTCCGAGCCGTGGCCCGCGTCGAGCCGGGTGACGTCGCCACCCTCCTCGTCGATCCCGATCACGACGTCCGCGCGGGCGGCGCGCAGCTGCGCGTTCAACGCGGCGACCTGCGCGTCCCCGCCGTGCCCGTCGGGTCCGCCCGGCACGACGTTGCGCCCGAACAGCACCACGCCGCCGAGCCCGTCGGCCACCCGCTTCAACAGCCAGTCCGGCGCCTCGGTCCCGTGGAACCCCGGCAGCAGGACACCCGACGCGAGCCGGTGCAACGACATGCGGTCTACCCCTTCACCGCACCGGCGGTGACGCCGGTGACCATCTTGCGCTGCACGATCAGGAAGAACACCAGCACCGGCAGCGTGAACAGCGCCGACGCGGCCATCGCGCCACCCCAGTCGGTGCCGAACGCGGTCTGGAACCCCGACAGCCACACCGGCAGGGTCTGCTTGGCCTGGTCGTTGATCAGCGACAGCGCGAACAGGAACTCGTTCCACGCGGTCACGAACGCGAACACCGACGTGGCCACCAGACCGGGGCCGAGCAGCGGCAGCGTGACCCGCCGGAACGCGCCCCACCGCCCGCAGCCGTCCACCATCGCCGCCTCCTCCAGCTCCAGCGGGATGCCGTTGACGAACCCGCGCAGCGTCCACGCGCAGAACGGCAGCGTCACCGCGAAGTAGATCAGCGCCAGCGCCGGCAGCCGGTCCAGCAGGTCGAGGTCGCGCATCATCAGGAACATCGGGATCAGCAGCGCCTCGAACGGCGCCATCTGGGCCACCAGCATCATCATCACGAAGCCCTTGCGGCCCCGGAACCGCATCCGCGACAGCGCCACCGCCGCGAGCAGGCCGACGACGACCGCCGCCAGCACCGCGCTCAACGACACCAGCAGGCTGTTGCCCAGCGCGCCGAGGAACCCCGGCTTGGCCCACGCGGTGGCGAAGTTCGAGCCGGTCACCGTGAACGGCACCAGGTCGTACCCGCTGGTCAGCAGGTCCTTGCGGGGCTTCAGCGCGGTCGCGACCATCCAGTAGGTCGGGAACGCGAAGAACAGCGCCACGACCAGCGCGACGACGTTGCCCACGATCTTCTTGGGCCGGGTCACCTTCAACGCGGTCACAGCGAGCCCTCCTGGGAGCGGACCAGCCTGCGCAGGTACTGGAACGTGAGCAGCGCCAGCAGCGCCACCATCACCACGGACACGGCCGCCGCGACCCCGAAGTGGCTCTTCGAGATGCCCTCGAGGTACTGGTAGACGGGCAGCGTGGTGCTGCCGCCGTCCGGGCCGCCCTTCTTCATCGCCCAGATCTGGGCGAACACCTTGAAGTCCCACAGCAGCGACAGGAACGTCACCATCAGCAGCAGCGGCCGCAGCTCCGGCCACGTCACCGAGCGGAACGTCTGCCACGCCGAGGCGCCGTCGATGCCGGCTGCCTCGTACTGGTCCTTCGGGATGCCGATCGCGCCCGCGTACAGCGAGAACGCCAGGAACGGGATCGCCTGCCACACGATCAGCAGCCCGATCACGGCCAGCGTCGACGTGCCGGTGGAGAACCACGAGTACCCGGCGAAGGAGTCGAACCCGACCTTCACCAGGGTCTTGTTGAGGATGCCGTACTGCTGGTCGAAGATCCACTGGTAGACGGTGGTCGCCGCGAGCAGCGGCATCGCCCACGCCAGCAGCATCGCGACCTGCAGGGCGATCCGCACCACGGGGCTGATCTGCCGCATGAGCAGCGCGATCAGCAGGCCCGCCACGACCGACGCGGCCACCACGACCGCGGTGAACACGACGGTGCGCACGGCGATCGCCCAGAACGCCGGGTCGCCGAGGATCTCGGCGTAGTTGTCGAAGCCGGTCCACACCACCTCGCCGCGGGTCAGCTCGCGCAGGTTCAGCCTGCGGAAGCTCGTGACCAGGACGGAGAGGACGGGCCAGCCGATCAACCACAGGATGGCCACCAGCGCGGGGGCCAGCAGCAGGTAGGGCAGCGCCCGGTCGAAGGCGCCACGACGACGCGGCGCGCCGTCCGGTGCGGCACGCCGCGGCGCCGACGAGTGGTTCGTCGGCACCGCGGCGTCGGTCGTGTTCACGGCCGTCATGCGATCGTCATCCGCCCAGGGTCTTCGACAAGGCGGTGTTGGCGTCGGCCGTGGCCTGGTCCAGCGTCTTCGCGCCGGTCAGGTAGGCGGTCAGCATGTCCTTCAGCGGGTTCTGGCCCGCCTCGACCGCGGCCCACGCCGGCGTGGTCGGGGTGACCTTGCCGTTCGGGGCGGACTCGGCCAGCGCCTTGCCCAGCGGGGTGGTGGCCAGCTTGGACGTGTCGGTCGAGGTGCCGGGCACCGCGCCGCCCTCGGCCAGCATGTCCTGGTACTTCTTGGAGCTGAGCAGCTTCAGGTACTCCTTGGCGAGGTCGCTGTTCTTGCTGCCCGCCGGGATCGCCAGGTTCGAGCCGCCGAGGAACACCGGGGCGGTCTTGCCCGCGGTCTTCGACGGGATCGGGAACGCGGCGGTCTTCTCCTTCAGGTCCGGGTTGGCCTTGACGGCGCCCGCGAGCTCCCACGGGAGACCGATCATCATGCCGACCTTGCCGGTGCCGAACACCTCCATCTGCTGCGGCGTGGCCTCGTCGGCGTCCTTCGGGGCCTTGGTGCCGGAGGTGTCGACGAGCTTCTTGTAGAAGTCGACGCCCGCCTTGGCCTCGGGGGTGTTCAGGGCGCCGGCCCACGCGGAACCCTGCGCCTTGGCGACGTCGCCGCCCTCGTCCCAGATGAACGACAGCAGGGCGTACCAGGACTGGCCCGGCAGGTAGAGGGACTGGAACTCGGGGTCGGCCGCGTTCGCGGTCTTCAGCTTCTCGATGGCGGCGACCCACTCGTCACGCGACTTCGGCGTGCTCGTGATGCCCGCGGCCTCGAACAGGTCCGTCCGGTAGATGACGGTGCGGTTCGCGGCGTAGAACGGCAGGCCGTACTGCTTGCCGTCCCAGGTCAGCGAGTCCTTGAGACCGCCGAGCCACTGGTCGCCGTTGAGGTTCGAGACGTCGCCGCTCAGGTCGAGCAGGGTCTCCTCAGCCGCGAACTTCGCCGTCTGGGTGTTGCCCAGCTCGATGACGTCCGGCGGGTTGTTGCTGGTCAGCGCGGTGGTCAGCTTCTCCTGGATGCCGTTCCACTTCTGGACCTCGTACTTGACGGTGACGCCGGGGTGCGAGTCCTGGAACTCCTTGTTCAGCGCGTCGGTCAGGGTGGTCGGCGCGGAGCCGTCCATCAACCAGACCGTCAGCGTCTTGGGTTCTCCGGAGTTGCCGCTGTTGCCGCCGTCAGAGCTCGTGCCACATCCGGCCACGGCCACCGCGAGTGCGGCGGCACCTACGGCCAGTCCTCTCCAGCCCTTCACGTTGTGCGCCCTTTCCCCATGCCCCGATCCCACGACCGGAACGACCAAAGTGGTGTAGACCAATGCGGCCTAGAGTGTGCCTCGCCACAGGGCATGTCAAGGCCGTTGCTGGACCGTTGCAAAGTCATCGGAGCAATTTCCGGGCCCTTGTCGGGGGTTCGGGCGCACGATCCGACGTGGACAAGGCATCCTGTGTCCGGGAGCGCTGTCAAGGTCGGCTGGCAAGGGGCGAGGAGGAAGGCATGCTCGAAACGAGCCCTGCGACTGGCGTGGACGCCAGGACTCGCGCGCAGCGCGAGCCGAAGTACTGGGGACTCAAGAGGCATCTGCTCGACCTCCTGCGCGCGCTGCCGCCCGGATCTCCGATCCCGACCGAGCGGTCGCTGGCCGCCGAGTTCGACGTGTCGCGGACCACGGTCCGGCAGGCCCTCGCGGAACTCACGGTCGAGGGCCGGTTGCTGCGCGTGCAGGGCAAGGGGACGTTCGCCGCGGAACCCAAGGTGGCGCAACGGCTCCAGCTGTCCTCGTACACAGAGGACATGAAGGCGCAGGGCAGGCAGCCGTCGTCGCGCCTGATCGAGGCGTCGGAGATGGCGGCGGAGGCCGAGCTGGCCCGGCTGCTCGGCGTGCGGGCGGGCGCGAAGGTGCTGCGGCTGCACCGGCTGCGGCTGGCCGACGGCGAGCCGATGGCCATCGAGACGACCCACCTGGCGCTGGGCCGCTTCCGCGGGCTGCGCCGGTACCTCGCGCCCGGGGCGTCGCTGTACCAGGTCCTGCGCGAGCGGTTCGGGGTCGAGATGGGCCACGCCGAGGAGACTATTGAGACGGCCCTCGCCTCGCCCGAGGAAGCCGAGCTGCTCGGCGCCGACATCGGCCTGCCGATGCTGCTGCTGTCGCGCCACTCGTTCGACACCGAGGGCAACCCGGTCGAGTGGGTGCGGTCGGTGTACCGCGGCGACCGGTACAAGTTCGTGGCCACGCTCAACCGGCCCGCGGACTAGCGGTCCGCCGTGGCCGAGACGGTGGTGTGGGGCACGGGCCGGGCGCGGGCCGTGCTCGCCACCACCATCCTCGGCTCCGGCATGGCGATGCTCGACAGCACCATCGTCAACATCGCCCTGCCCCGCGTCGGCGCGGAACTCGGCGCGTCCGTCGCCGGCCTCCAGTGGATCCTCGACGGCTACCTGCTCGCCCTCGCCTCGCTGATCCTGGTCGCCGGCTCGCTCGGCGACCGGTACGGCCGCCGCCGCGTCTTCACCTTCGGCGTCGTCTGGTTCGGCGCCGCCTCGCTGCTCTGCGGCCTGGCCCCGACCACGGAACTGCTGGTCGCGGCGCGCGTGCTGCAAGGCGTGGGCGGCGCGCTGCTCACGCCCGGCTCGCTCGCGATCCTGCAGTCGGTGTTCGTCCGGACGGACCGCGGCCGCGCCATCGGGGCCTGGTCCGGCCTGTCCGGCGTGGCGACGGCGATCGGGCCGCTGGTCGGCGGCCTGCTCGTCGAGGCGTGGTCGTGGCGGCTCGCGTTCCTGGTCAACCTGCCGGTCGCGGCGGTCTGCGTGTGGCTGGCCCGCCGTCACGTGCCCGAGTCGCGGGACCGCGAGCTGACCGGCCACCCCAACATCGGCGACTCGGTCATCGGAGCACTGGGCCTCGCGGGCATCACCGCCGCCCTGGTCGAGGCGCCGGTCCGGGGCGCCGACGCGGTGGTCGTGACGGCGGCCGCGGTCGGCACGGTGTCGCTGGTCGCGTTCGTCGTGCGGCAGCGCCGGGGCCGCGACCCCCTCGTGCCGCCGACGTTGTTCGCCAACCGGACGTTCGTGCTGGCCAACGCCCTGACGTTCCTCGTCTACGCGGCGCTCGGCGGGGTCATGGTGCTCATGGTCCTGCAACTCCAGGTGTCGCTGCGCTACCCGCCGACGACCGCCGGCCTCGCGAGCCTGCCCATCACGGTGATCATGCTGGCGCTGTCCGCGCGGTCCGGGAAGCTCGCCCAGCGCATCGGCCCGCGCGCCCAACTCATCGGAGGACCGGTCCTGATCGGGGTCGGCATGCTGATGCTGCGGTGGGTCGAGCCGGGCGCGGGCTACTGGACCGGCGTCCTGCCCGGCCTGCTCGTGTTCGGCGTCGGTCTCGCCGCGGTGGTGGCGCCGGTGACGGCGACCGTCCTGGCCGCCGCGCCGGACCGGTACGCGGGCGTCGCCTCGGGCGTGAACAACGCGGTCGCCCGCACCGGCAGCCTGGTCGCGGTGGCCGTGCTGCCCGCGGTGGCGGGCCTGACCGGCGCCCAGTACCCCGACCCGGTCGCGCTCACCGCGGGCTGGCGGACGGCGCTGCTGGTGTGCGCGGCGGCGTCGGTCGTCGGAGGCCTGCTGGCGATCGGCGCCGACAACGACGTGCTGCGGGCCGACCCGGAGCCCGCCCCCGAGTGCCACAGCTGCGGCGTCGACGCCCCGCCGCCGCGCGTGCGCGACTAGCGCGCCTCAGAGGTACCGGGCGAACACCTCGGGGTCGACGTTCCCGCCGGACAGCACGGCCACCGTCCTGCCCGAGGCGGCCCACCCCGTCGGCCGCGCCAGGTACGCGGCCAGCGCCACCGCGCCGCTGGGCTCCACCACGAGCCGGGCCTGTCGCGCCGCCCGCCCGATCGCCGCCCCGATCTCCTCCTCCGACACCGTCACGATGTCGTCCACGTAGGCGCGCATGTGCGCGAACGTCAGCTCGGACGGCTCGCTGCGCAGCCCGTCGGCGACGGTCCGCGCCCGGTCCTCCGGCGACCACTGGACCAGCGCCCCGGCCCGCAGGGACTCGGCGGCGTCGCCCGCGAGCTCCGGCTCGACGCCGACCACCCGGGTCGACGGGCTGAGCGCCTTCACCGCGGTCGCCACGCCGGAAATCAGCCCGCCGCCGCTGACCGGCACCAGCACCGTCTCCACGTCGGGCAGGTCGGCGACGACCTCCAGCCCGATGGTGCCCTGCCCGGCGATCACGTCGGGGTGGTCGAACGGCGGGATCAGCGTCGCGCCCCGCTCGTCGGCCAGCTCGCGCGCCCGCGACTCGCGCTCGGTCATCGGCACCTCGACCACCTCGGCGCCGTGCGACCGGGTGGCGACGACCTTGACCCGCGGCGTGGTGTCGGGGACGACGATCACGGCCGGCACGCCGAACAGCTTCGCCGCGTACGCGACGGCCTGGGCGTGGTTGCCGCTGGAGTGGGCGACGACGCCGCGGGCGCGGACGTCCTCGGGCAGCCGGGCCAGCGCGTGGTACGCGCCGCGGATCTTGAACGCGCCGACGGGCTGGAGGACCTCGGGCTTCAGCCAGAGCCCGTCGTCGAACCGCAGGAGGGGTGTGCGGACGACCGCGTCCTTCACGAGGTCCGCGGCGGCCTGGATGTCGGAGAGGGTGACGAGTGCCATGCCACCGATGATCCTCACCCCGGTGGCCGCGTGAGAGGTGCACCGGCCGCAACCGGAACTCCTGCGGTCTCACCCGGCCGGGGCAACATCTTTCACACGTACGGGGCTGGCGCAGCCGAATCCCTTACTTCTGGCAAAACCGCCCGAATCGGTGATCGAATCACTACCTTGAGTGAGAGTTAACTGTCAAACGCTACACAGCGCAGTCAACCCGGCGTGGCCTGTGACACACTTCGCCCTCAGATGGCCCGGACCGTCATAGGTCACAGGGTCATAACGTCGCTCGAACGGGTGAGTACTGGTCGGTAGGCGACCGGGGAGGAGGGCACATGCGACCGCGCAGAGCCCCGCTCGCGCCGTTCGACGGCGGGACTTCGGAGAACCGGACGGTGGCCCGGGCAAAGACCCGGGCGAGAAGTAAAGGGGTGGGGCGACCCCTGCCGCCGCCCCACCGCCCGTCCCCCTAGAGCCCCCGAGAGCGGTCCCTGCAACCAGGCTCTCGGGTTCCCTGCACCCGAAGATGAGGGAGACGCCTAATGAACCGCACGAGTGCGGCCCGCCTCGCCGTGGCTGCCCTGCTCGCCACCGGCGCGGCTACAGCTCTCAGCGTACCGGCCACCGCGGCGCCCGCCGCGCCCCAGGCGGCAACCGCCGCGGACACGGAGAGCTACCCGGCCGAGTTGCTCCAAGCGGTGCAACGCGACCTCGGCCTGACCGCCGAGCAAGCGCGCGTCCGTCTGGCGAATGACACCAGGTCGGGTGACATCGAGACCAAGGTGCGCGGCGCGCTCGGCGACTCGTTCGCCGGTGCGTGGATCGACTCGGCGAGCGGCAAGCTCACCGTGGGTGTCACCGACGCGGCGAAGGCCGACGCGGCGCGCGCCGCCGGCGCCGACGCCAAGGTCGTCCGGTACTCGCACCGCAGCCTGACCGGCACGAAGGCGGCCCTCGACCGCCTCACCGCGCCGGCGTCCATCACGGGCTGGCGGGTGGACGACGCGTCCAACAGCGTCGTCGTGGAGGTCAACCGGAACACGCGTGACGCGGCGGCCGACCGCTTCCTGGCCGACGCGGCGGCGTTGAGCCCGGCGGTGCGCGTGGAGGAGGTCGCGGAGTCCCCCACGACCCTGTACGACACCCGCGGCGGTGACGCGTACTACATGGGCAGCGGCGGGCGTTGCTCCGTCGGCTTCTCGGTCACCGCGGGCGGCTACGTGACGGCGGGCCACTGCGGTCGCGTCGGCACCACCACCTCCGGCTACAACCGGGTCGCCTCCGGCTCGTTCGCGGGCTCCTCGTTCCCCGGCAACGACTACGCCTGGGTGCGCACGAACAGCAGCTGGACCTCGCGTCCGTGGGTGAACCGCTACAACGGCACCAACGTCGTGGTGAAGGGCTCCACCGAGGCCGCGATCGGCGCCACCATCTGCCGCTCCGGCTCCACCACGGGCTGGCACTGCGGCACGGTCCAGGCCAAGAACCAGACGGTGAACTACGGCACGTCCGGCATCGTGTACGGCCTCACGCGGACCTCCGTGTGCGCCGAGCCCGGCGACTCCGGCGGCTCGTACGTGGCCGGCACGGGCTTCGGCCAGGCCCAGGGCGTGACCTCGGGTGGTTCGGGCAACTGCTCGACCGGCGGCACGACCTACTACCAGCCGGTGAACGAGATCCTGGGCGCCTACGGCCTGCGGCTCGTGATCGGCTGACCTGCACCAGGCGGACGCGCGGTCGGTCCCTGCGGGCCGCGCACCCCGTGACGGACACCCCTCGGGCCCACGCCCGGGGGGTGTCCGCGTTCGGGGGAAACCGATCGGGAGACGCGGCCGGCCGGCGGGACCCGGCCGGCCGGCCGGGAGGCCCGGTCAGCCGGCGGGACCCGGCCAGTCGGGAGTCCGGCCGGCCGGGGACCGGCCCGTCAGGCGAACTGGACGGACCGCTTCGACAGCCCGTACCAGAAGCCCTCGACGGTGGTCGTGGCCTCCGGCGCGGTGCTCGCGCCGAGCGAGACGAACAGCGGCGCGAAGTGCTCGGTGCGCGGGTGCGCGATGCCGGCGGCGGGCGCCTTGCGCTGGAAGTCCAGCAGCGCGTCCACGTCGCCCGCGGCGAGCGCCCGGCCCGCCCAGTCGTCGAACTCGGCCGACCACGACGGCGGCACGTAGTCCGGGCCCGCCGACATGTCGACGCAGCTCAGGTTGTGCGTCATGAACCCGCTGCCGACGATCAGCACGCCCTGCTCGCGCAGCGGCGCCAGCCGGCGGCCCACGTCGAACAGGTCGCGCGGGTCGAGGCTGGGCATGGACATCTGGAGCACCGGGACGTCCGCCTCGGGGAACATCTCCTTCAGCGGCACGTACGCGCCGTGGTCCAGCCCGCGCCCCTCGTCGCGCGCGACGGGCCGGTCGAGGAGCCGGGTGACGTCGTCGGCGAGCGCGGGCGCGCCCGGAGCCTCGTAGGTGACCTCGTAGTACCGGCGCGGGAAGCCGTAGAAGTCGTAGGTGAGCGGCACGGTGGTGGTCGCGCCCACCGTGAGCGGGTTGTTCTCCCAGTGCGCGGAGACGACGAGGATCGACTCCGGGCGTGGCAGGGTCGCGGACCACGACTTCAGCTCGCCGGTCCACCGCGGGTCGTCGGCCAGCGGGGGCGCCCCGTGGCCCAGGTACAGCACAGGCATCACACCGACGACTGTACGCCCTTTAGTTGAAGTTTCAACCAGGATGCGGCGGCGCGGGGGTCCTCCGCCTCCGTGACGGCCCGCACGACCACGACCCGGTCCGCGCCCGCCGCCAGCACCTCCGGCAGCCGGTCCCGGTCGATCCCGCCGATCGCGAACCACGGCCGCCGCACGCCGTCGCCGGCCGTGGCCCGCACCAGGTCCAGCCCCGGCGCCGGACGTCCCGGCTTCGTCGGCGTCGGCCAGCACGGCCCGGTGCAGAAGTAGTCCACGCCCGGCTCCACCGCCGCCGCCCGCGCCTGGTCGACGTCGTGCGTCGACCGGCCGATCACCACGTCGTCGCCGACGACCCGCCGCGCCACCGGCACCGGCAGGTCGTCCTGCCCCAGGTGCAGCACGTCCGCGTCCACGGCCAGCGCCACGTCCGCCCGGTCGTTCACCGCGAGCAGCGCGCCGTGCCGCGCGCACGCCTCCGCCAGCACCTCCAGCGCGGCGATCTCCTGCTTGGCCTCCAGCCCCTTGTCCCGCAACTGCACGATGTCCACGCCGCCCGCGAGCGCCGCGTCGGCGAACTCGGCGAGGTCGGGGCGGTCCGGCGTGCAGAGGTAGAGCCGTGCGTCGGCGAGCCGCCGCCTGATCTGCGTTCCGTCGAGTCCTGGCACGGCCGCACGGTAACCGCCGGCGCGTTTCGTGCGCTACGGTGGAGGCGGTCCGCACGGGAGCCTGGAAACACCGGGCTGAGAGGGAGCGTGGTTCGCTCCGACCGTCGAACCTGATCCGGGTCATGCCGGCGCAGGGAGCGTGAGTGCCTTGGCAATGCGAGTGACCGTCCTCGGCGGCGGCGTCATCGGCCTGTCCGTCGCGTGGCGCGCGGCGGGCGCCGGCTACCCCGTGGAGCTCGTCGACCGCGCTTCGCCGCACGGCGGCTCGTGGGTCGCGGGCGGGATGCTGGCGCCGATCACCGAGGCGTGGCCCGGCGACGAGGACGTGCTGAAGCTCGGCGTGGAGTCGCTGGAGCTGTGGCCCGACTTCGCCCGCGAGCTGGGCGTGGAGCTGAGCCCGGTGGGAACCCTGGCGGTGGCCGTCGACCGCGCCGACGTCGAGGTGCTGGACCAGCTCTGCGCCTACCTGGGCAGCCTGGGCCGCTCCGCCGCGAAGCTCACCGGCCGCGAGCTGCGCGCCCTCGAACCCGGCCTCGGCCCGGTCCGAAGTGGACTGTCCGTGCCCGGCGACGTGGCCGTGGACAACCGCGCCCTGCTGCGGGCGCTGCGCGACGCGTGCGCCGCGTCCGGCGTGCGGTTCATCCCCGAACCCGCGCCGGACGCCGACGTGACCGTGATCGCGGCCGGCGCGTGGAGCCGCGACCTGCACCCCGCGCTCCGCGCCGTGATCCGCCCCGTCAAGGGCGAGATCCTGCGCCTCACCGCCCGCCCCGGCGCGCTGCCGCCGCCCCGGCACACCATCCGCGCCCAGGTCTCCGGCCGCCCCGTCTACCTGGTGCCGCGCGCCGACGGGTTCGTCCTCGGCGCCACCCAGTACGAAGCCGGGTTCGACGGCGACGTCACCGTCGGCGGCGTCCGCGACCTGCTGCGCGACGCCGAGGTGGTGTGGCCCGGCATCGCCGAGTACGGGCTCGCCGAGGCCGCCGCCGGGTTCCGCGCCGGCAGCCCCGACAACGCGCCCGTCATCGACTGGCTCGAACCCGGGGTGCTGGCCGCCACCGGCCACCACCGCAACGGTCTCCTGCTCGCGCCCGTCACGGCGCGGCGGGTGCTCACCCTGCTCCGCGAGGGAGGAAACAGCCGGTGAAGGCGAAGGTCAACGGACTGGAACGGGAACTGGCCGACGGCGCCACCGTCGCCGCCGTCCTGGCACTGCTCGACGCGCCGCCCAGCGGCGTCGCGGTCGCCGTGGACGGCGAAGTCGTGCCGCGCGCCGCGTGGGAGACGACCGTGGTGCGCGACGGCGCCGCCGTCGAGGTGCTGACCGCCGTGCAGGGAGGCTGACGTGGACGACCCCTTGGTGATCGCCGGACGGGAGTTCGGCTCGCGCCTGGTCATGGGCACCGGCGGCGCGGCGAACCTGTCGGTGCTGGAACGCGCCCTGGTGGCGTCCGGCACCGAGCTGACCACCGTCGCCATGCGCCGGCTCGACGCGTCCGGCGGCGGCGTCCTCGACCTGCTGGGACGGCTCGGCATCTCCGCCCTGCCCAACACGGCCGGCTGCCGCACCGCCGCCGAAGCCGTGCTCACCGCGCGGCTGGCCCGTGAAGCGCTCGGCACGGACTGGGTGAAGCTGGAGGTCGTCGCCGACGACCGCACCCTCCTGCCCGACCCGGTGGAGCTGCTGGACGCCGCGGAGAAGCTCGTCGACGACGGGTTCGTCGTGCTGCCGTACACGTCCGACGACCCGGTCCTGGCGCTGCGCCTGGAAGAGCTGGGCTGCGCCGCCGTCATGCCGCTCGGGTCGCCCATCGGCACCGGCCTCGGCATCCGCAACCCCCACAACATCGAGCTGATCGTGGCGCGGGCGTCCGTGCCGGTCGTCCTCGACGCGGGCGTCGGCACGGCGTCCGACGCGGCGCTGGCCATGGAACTCGGCTGCTCGGCCGTGCTGCTGGCGACCGCCGTGACGCGGGCGCAGGACCCGGAGCGGATGGCGGCCGCGATGCGCGCCGGCGTCGAGGCGGGCCGGCTGGCGCGGCTCGCCGGGCGCATCCCGAAGAGGTTCTGGGCGCACGCGTCGAGTCCGGCAATGGGGTGATTGCCGGACACGGCATGATGGATGCTCGTTGTGTCCGTCTGCCCGAGGAGGAGTGCCGTGACGGCCGAGCAGGTCGAGGACGCCACCGCCCGGCTGTACCTCGCGATCGGCAGGCTTTCCCGGCTGCTGCGGCGCACCGGGTCGCCCGGTCTCGGGCCCGGCGCGGTGTCCGCGCTGGCGACGTTGGCGCGGTGCGGCCCGATGCGGCTGGGCGACCTGGCCGCGAAGGAAGGCGTCGCCCCGCCCACCCTGTCCCGGATCGTCGCGGCCCTGGTGGAAGCAGGCTACGTGCGGCGCGAACCGGACCCCCAAGACGGCCGCGCGTGGCTCGCCACCCCCACCCCGGAGGGCGTGACCATGGTGTCCGGCGTGCGCTCGGCACGGGTGCGCGAGCTGCAGCGGCGCATCGAGGAACTGTCACCGGAACACCGCGAGGCCCTGGTCAACGCCCTGCCGGCGTTGGAGGAACTGGTCGGCGAAACCACCTGACCGTCCGGCGGTAAGGGGGAACGGGTCCGGGGAGCACGGTGTGACGGCAAGCCCCGCGGACGGCCCCGGCGCCAGCCCGGCGAGGTCCGCGTCCTGACGTGCGCCCATGACCGGGAGGACGCGCCGCCCCACCCCGGTTGACCCCCGCCCGGCAACCTCCCCGGAACGTCCACCGGCCCGACGTCAGCGAGCCTGCCCCTCCGGCACACCGCCGTGCAGCACGAACGTGTCCACGACGAAGCACGCCACGTCACCGCCCGCCGTGCGGCCGATCCACGTCGGGTACGAGCCGTCGCCCCAACCGCTGACGAACGCGACCAGCGCGTCACCCGTCTCCGGATCGCGCATCTCCGCCACCTGCGCCTCGAACACCTCGTCGTAGGCGTCCTCGAAGTTCCGGTCGACGTACTCGCCCATCGAGCGGGCCGCGTCGCCGTCCACGAAGCACCCCGTGCCGGTGTCCACGCCGAACCCGTAGAACTCGTCGTCGCCGAGCTCCGCCGGGTCCTGCCCGTCCAGCAGCGCCATCTCCCACGACACCACCGGCTCGCGCGACACCACCAGCCGCGCCGCGGCCACCCGCACGTGCTCGGGCCGGTCCTCGAACCGCACCGCGGCCACCTCGACGGGGTACTCGCCGGGCGGCACGCCGACCGTGAACGGCGCGGCGTCCAAGTCCAGGTGACCGGGGTCGGCGACCACCAGCCGCCCGCTGGGCAGCCGCACCGCGCCCGCCTCGCGCAGCTCGGTGACCGCGGTGGACGACCGGGCGGTCGTCCACCGCACACCGGGCCGGAACACCGAATCCACGAACCGGGGGACAGCGGGCTGTGGACGGCCTTGCGCCGCGGCGTCGTTCCCGATCACGCGCCGGACGCTACTACCGGCCACCGGCACTCAGCTCGGGTCGGACAACCTCCACAACGGCGACACCGGACCCACACCGCTGCCCAACGGGTACGCGGCGGCCACCGACCGGACGATGAAGTCCTTGCCGAACCGCACCGCCGCCGGCACGTCCGCACCCCGCGCGAGCTGCGACGCGATCGCCGACGCCAGCGTGTCGCCGCTGCCGTGCGTGTGCTTCACGTCGTACCGCGGCCCGAGCAGCTCGATGAACTCCGACCCGTCGTACAGCACGTCCAGGCACTCCGGGTCGTCCCACAGGTGCCCGCCCTTCACCAGCACCCACTCCGGGCCCATCGCGTGCAGCACCTCGGCGGCCTTCCGCTGGTCCGCGCGGCTGCGCACGTCCAGCCCGGTGAGCAGCCGCACCTCGTCCAGGTTCGGCGTCACCAGCGTCGCCCGCGGGAACAGCAACGTCCGCAACGCGTCCAGCGCGTCGTCGGCCAGCAGCTGGTTCCCGTGCATCGACGCCGCCACCGGGTCCACCACGAACGGTCCGGTGCGGACCCGGTCCAGCGCGCCCGCGACCGCCTCGATGATCGCCGCCGACGCCAGCATGCCCGTCTTCGCCGCGTCGACCCCGATGTCCGTGGCCACGGCCTCGATCTGCGCCGCCACCACCTCCGGAGGGATCTCGGTATACCCGGTCACGCCCAGCGAGTTCTGCACGGTCACCGCGGTCACCGCGGTCATCCCGTGCACACCGCACGCGAACAACGTGCGCAGGTCGGCCTGCAGGCCCGCACCACCGCCGGAGTCGGACCCGGCGATGGTGAGGACCTTGGGCGGAGCCACAGCCATCAGTCCACCCCGAATCAGTCCACGACCGGCAGGTAGACCTTGTTGCCCTGGTCGGAGAACTCGTGCGACTTCTCCGACATGCCCGCCTCGATCGCCTCCACAGTGGACAGACCGCGCTCCTCCGCGTACCGCCGCACGTCCTGGGTGATCTTCATCGAGCAGAACTTCGGCCCGCACATCGAGCAGAAGTGGGCCGTCTTCGCGGGCGCCGCGGGCAGCGTCTCGTCGTGGAACGACCGCGCCGTGTCCGGGTCCAGCGACAGGTTGAACTGGTCCTCCCACCGGAACTCGAACCGGGCCTTCGACAACGCGTCGTCCCAGTCCTGCACGCCCGGGTGGCCCTTGGCCAGGTCAGCCGAGTGCGCCGCGATCTTGTACGTGATCACGCCCGTCTTCACGTCGTCCCGGTTCGGCAGCCCCAGGTGCTCCTTCGGCGTCACGTAGCACAGCATCGCCGTGCCCAGCCACCCGATCTGCGCCGCGCCGATCGCCGACGTGATGTGGTCGTACGCGGGCGCGATGTCCGTGGCCAGCGGCCCGAGGGTGTAGAACGGCGCCTCGCCGCACCACTCCTCCTCCAGCCGCACGTTCTCCGCGATCTTGTGCATCGGCACGTGACCCGGACCCTCGATCATCACCTGCACGTCGTGCGCCCGCGCGATGTGCGTCAACTCGCCCAACGTCCGCAACTCGGCGAACTGCGCCTCGTCGTTGGCATCCGCGATCGACCCCGGCCGCAGGCCGTCGCCCAGCGAGAACGTCACGTCGTACTTGCGCAGGATCTCGCACAGCTCCTCGAAGTGCGTGTAGAGGAAGCTCTCCTTGTGGTGCGCGAGGCACCACGCGGCCATGATCGACCCGCCGCGCGACACGATGCCCGTCACCCGCTTGGCGGTCAGCGGCACGTACCGCAGCAGCACGCCCGCGTGCACCGTCATGTAGTCGACGCCCTGCTCGGCCTGCTCGACCACCGTGTCGCGGTAGACCTCCCACGACAGCTTCGCCGGGTCGCCGTCCACCTTCTCCAGCGCCTGGTAGATCGGCACCGTCCCGATCGGCACCGGCGAGTTCCGCATGATCCACTCACGGGTCTCGTGGATGCGCTTGCCGGTCGACAGGTCCATGATCGTGTCGGCGCCCCAGCGGGACGCCCACACCATCTTCTCCACCTCGTCCTCGATCGACGACGACACGGCCGAGTTGCCGATGTTCGCGTTGATCTTGACCAGGAACTTCTTGCCGATGATCATCGGCTCGGCCTCGGGGTGGTTCACGTTGAGCGGGATCACCGCCCGGCCGATCGCCACCTCGTCCCGGACGAACTCCGGGGTCATGCTCTCGCGCGCCGCGATGAACCGCATCTCCGGAGTGATGATCCCCGCCTTGGCGTACGCCAGCTGGGTCACCGCCCCGTTGACCGGCTCCCGCTTCGCGATCCACCCCGCACGCAGTGCGGGAAGTCCACTGTGGACATCGATGGTCACGTCGTCGTCGGTATACGGACCGGAAGTGTCGTACAGATCGACATGCTCGCCATTGGTCAGCTCCACCCTCCGGAAGGGCACCCGCACGTCCTCGTCCACCTCGCGGTAGACCTTGTGCGAGCCGGAGATCGGCCCGGTGGTGACACTGGGCTTGACCGAACGGTCGTCAAGTGCCGTCACGACATTCCTCCCTACGCCGGCATTACCCGGTCAGGTTCAGGCGGTCGGCGGCACCGGAGCCCTCGGCTCCAGCCGCCCTCTCAGCCCGCTGTGGCGCGAGCTCCCGCGTGTGTTGAGTTGTCACTGCGTCGAGCTTCCGGCCTGACCATAGTCACGGCCCACCGCCCGTGCCAAGGTGCGGATGCCAAGGTCGGCCGTTTGCGCGTACCTTTCTCGCGTGGCTGATCACCAGCCGTTCCCGCCCGGCGCCCGGCGCGTGGCACGCCCCGCCGCCGTCTCGCCGTGCCCGTCGTGCGGCGACCTGGCGGGGCGCGGCTACCCCGGATGCCGGTACTGCGCCGAACTCGTGGACCAGTACTGGCTGCTCGACTGGCAGGAACTCCTCGCCGCCGAACAGCTCGCCGAAGGCGGCTCCGGCGAGCGCGAGCTGGCCGAACTCGTCCTCGCCGACGAGGTCGGACGGCACCCGTGGACGTGCACCGACTGGGCGATGACCCTGGTCGCGTGCTCCCAGTGCGGCGAAGAGCTCGGCACCGGACCCGTGGACTGCGTCAGGTGCGCCATGGCCGACGGCCTGCGCTGGTCCTGGGACCACGCCGGCCACCCCACGTCCATCACGGCCGCCGAGCACGCCCTCCGCGTGGCCCGCGCCACCCTCCGCGCACCGCACCGCCGCCGTGACGCCGCCGTGGGCGCGTGGCGGCTCCTGCTGCCGTTCCTGCTGGTGGGGGAGCTGCCGACGGTCGGCCAGGTGCGGCGCCTGAGGGCCGCCGTCCTCGCCGGCGCGTACCCCGAGCTGGCGCGCTGCACGACCCACGTCGAGCTGACGTCCTACCCCGAGCTGCCGTGGCGGCGGCCGGAACGCCCGGCACGCGCCGACCACCAGCCGAAACCGCAGCGCCCCCGGGAACCCGCGCCGGACGCGCTCGACCCGACGTCGGGCGAACCGGCCGCGGACCCGGTCTAGGCCCGCACCGGCGTCGGCGGTCTAGTCGTCCTGGTCCTCGTCCTCGTCGTCCGCGAACGGGTCGGGCGACGTCGCCGGGTCCCACGACAGGCCCGGCACACCCCACCCGTTGGCCTTCAGCATCTTCCGCGCGGCCCGCTTGTGCCGTCCCACCAGCCGGTCCAGGTAGATGAACCCGTCCAGGTGATCGGTCTCGTGCTGCAGGCACCGCGCGAAGAACCCCGTGCCCTCCACCTCGACGGGCTTGCCGTCGCCGTCGACCCCGGTCACCTTCGCCCACGTCGCCCGACCCGTCGGGTACGACTCGCCCGGCGCCGACAGGCAGCCCTCGAAGTCGTCCTCCGGGTCCGGCATGCCCAGCGGCACCTCGGACGTCTCCAGCACCGGGTTCACCACGACACCCCGGTGGCGCACGCCCTCGTCGTCCGGGCAGTCGTAGACGAACAACCGCTGGTCGACCCCGATCTGGTTGGCCGCGAGACCGACCCCGCGCGCCGCCGCCATGGTCTCGTACATGTCCTCGATGAGGGTCCGCAGCGCGTCGTCGAACACCTCGACCGGACGGGTCGGGTGGTGGAGCACGGGATCTCCGGCGATCCGGATCGGGTGAACTGCCATGACGGTCAGCCTATCGGCGCGGCTCATCGGACGCGCCGACCGATGAGCCGACCCTCGCCAAGATCACGTGATGTAATGGCACCCACGCACGGGACACGGCTGAGGAGCCAGATGGACGCCGCAGAGGCACTGGCGCCGGCGGAGGGGCCGGACGACGGTTTGAACGACCGGGAGCGCGAGATCCTGGCCTTCGAACGCCAGTGGTGGAAGTACGCGGGTGCGAAGGAGCAGGCTGTCAAAGAGCTGTTCGACATGTCCCCCACGAGGTACTACCAGCTGCTCAACGCGTTGATCGAGAAGGAAGAGGCGTTGGCCGCCGATCCGATGTTGATCAAGAGACTGCGCAGGTCCCGCTCCGGCAGGCAACGCGCCCGCGCGGCGAAGCGGCTGGGCGTCGAGCTCCGATGACGAACCCCGAACAGCCGACCGGCCCGGCGCAGCCCGCCCGGGCCGCGGGCTACGCGCTGCTCGGCGTGGCCGTCATCGCCCTGGTGATCGGGCTGGTCAGCCTCTTCACCGGCGGACCCGACGACGACCCGCCCGGCGCGCAGCCGACCGACCAGTCGACCACCCAGCCCGGCACGTCCGACACCGCCGGGCAGCCGACCGGCGACCCGACGTCCCCGTCGCCCTCACCCGCGCCGTCCGAGTCGCCGACCTCCGGCGCCACCACGCCGCCCGCGACCACCGGCAACCCCGGCACGCCCGGCGCCACGGACACCCCGCCGCCGCCCGTGACCACCGCGCCCAAGCCGCCGGTGCGCGTCTACAACAACAGCACCACCCAGGGCCTCGCCGCCGAAGCCACGGAGGACGTCGAGAAGGCCGGCTGGCAGGTCGCCGAGAAGGGCAACTACTCCCAGGGCCTGATCCCGACCACCACGGTCTACTTCCGCCCCGGCACCGACGAGGAAGCCTCGGCCCGCGAACTGGCGCAGATCATCGGCGCCCGCGTCGAGCCCCGCTTCGACGGCATCCAGAACGCGCAGCCCGGCATCATCGTCATCGTCACCAACGACTACAAGGGCACGCCGGCCAAGGTCTCCTAGCGAGCCGGGCACCCCGGCCGGCGCGGCCCTCACCGCTCCCGCGACTCGGCGTACGCCGCGAGGGCCGCGAGCTGCGCCGGGTCCAGCGACGGCCGCACGGCCGCGCGCGCCGCGTCGAGGTGAGCACCCGTCACCTCCGCCGCCGCCAACGACTCGCGCATCGCCGTCAACGCGGCCTCCCGGATCAACGCGGCGCAGTCCGCCGCCGAGTAGCCGTCCAATTCCCGCGCCACCGCGTCGAGGTCCACGTCCTCCGCCAACGGCGTGTTCCGCGACGACGCCCGCAGGATCTCCGCCCGCGCCTCGGCGTCCGGCGGCGGCACGTACACCAACCGCTCCAACCGGCCCGGCCGCAACAACGCCGGGTCCACCAGCTCCGGCCGGTTCGTCGCACCCAGCACGATGACGTCCCGCAGCGGCTCCACCCCGTCCAGCTCGGTCAGCAGCGCCGCCACCACCCGGTCCGCCACGCCGGAGTCCGACGACTGCCCGCGCCGGGGCGCCAACGCGTCCACCTCGTCCAGGAACACCAGCGCCGGCGCCGCCTCGGCGGCCCGCCGGAACAGCTCCCGCACCGCCCGCTCCGACTCGCCGACGAACTTGTCCATCAGCTCCGCGCCCTTGACGGACAGCACGTTCAGTCGCCCCGTCCCCGCCAACGCCCGCACCAGGAACGTCTTCCCGCACCCCGGCGGCCCGTACAGCAGCAGACCGCGCGGCGGCGCGACCCCCAAGCGGGCGAACGAGTCCGGGTACTGCAACGGCCACAGCGCCGCTTCCGTCAACGCCTGCTTGACCTCGACCATGTCGCCGACATCCGCCAACGTGAGGCCGCCCGTCCGCAGGGTGTCCGAAGTGGACATGGAGATGGGCCGGACGACCTCCAACGCCCCCAGCAGGTCGGCCTGGCCCACCCGCGGCTCGTCCGCGTCGCGCTGCCGCAGCGCCGCCCGGACCGCCGCCTCCCGGCGCAACGCCACCAGGTCCGCCGCGACGAACCCCGGCGTCCGGTCCGCGACCGCGCCCAGGTCCACATCGGACTCCACCGGCACGTCCCGCAGCAGGACCCGCAGCAGCTCCGTCCGCACGCCGCCGTCGGGCAGCGGCAGGACCAGCTCGCGGTCCACCAGCTCCGGCACCCGCAACCGCGGGTCGATCGCCTCGGGGTGGGCGCTGGTGACCACCAACGCCACCCCGTCCGGGCGACGGCGCAACGCGTCCAGCACCACCGTCGCAACCGGCGGCGGCGTCGCGGCGGGCAGCAACGCCTCCACGTCCGTCAGCAGCAGCACCGCCGGCGCGGGCGCGGACGACAGCGCCTCGGCCACCCGCTGAGCCGCCGCGTTGGCCTCCAACACCGCGATGCTGGGCGCCGCCACCTCGACCACCGCGGCCCCCGCGCCCTGCGCGACGGCCCGGACCAACGTCGCCTTGCCGACCCCCTCGGGGCCGCTCACCAGCGCCGCGAGGCGTGGCGTCGCGCCCAGGCGTGCCAGCAGCTCCGGGTGGCTGAACGTCAGGTCGAGCCACTCGGCCAACCTCTTCGCCGCCTCCTGCTGGCCCACGAGATCGGCAATCGGCACCACGGGCGCCTGGTGCTCCACGGCCGCCCCGGCTCGCTCGTCCACCGCCGTCACCCCCGACCCCGCCCCGGCGGTGGGAGCGGCGTTCGATCGGGTGACAACGGCACGGGAGTCCCCGGTGCGCGGCCCGTCACGCCACCCGACCACCGTCGAAGGCTGCACGGCCACCGGCCCGGCGGGCTCGGTGTGGGTGATCGTCAACAGCTCGTTGGTCCACGTCATGCCGATCGCGTGGGACAGCGCGCGTCGGGTGGCGCTGACGTCCGCGCCGGGCGGCGGGGCCAGGTCCTGCGGCAACAGCGACACCGCGTCGCCAACCGTCAGCACCTTGCCCGTCAGGGCCATGCGCAACGTCTCCGGCGTCAACGACGTGCCGGCCAACCGCGACCCGGCGACGGTGACCGACCGTGCGGCCGCCACCTCAACGGGAGCCACGACGACCTCGGCCCCCTCGACCACGCCGAGGTTCGACAGCGTGACGTCGTCCACCAACACCACCCCGGGCGGCCCGTCGCCATTCGTGGCGGCGGCCAGCGCGGCACTGACCCGAGCCCCGGTGAGCCGCACCGCGTCCCAGGCCCGCAGCCCCAACGCGTCCAACACCTCAGGGTGAAGCCGCACCACACCACGCCGGGTGTCGATGGCCGAGGGCGACAAACGGGCCGTCAGTGTGATCACAACCCGAGCCTAGTTGCCCCACCATCCCCCCACGCCCCGAACCGCCACCACCCCCCGCCTCTGCTGCCCACCGCCCGAACCGCGCCAGGCCGCGTCGCACCGGAAGCGTGGGGCGGCGGCTGCCTGGCGGGCTCTGGGGCACCGTGGCCGGCCGACCGTGGCTGCCGAGCGTGGCTGGGGGCGGACCGCAGGGCGCCGTGTCCGGCCGAGCGGGGCCGGGGGCGGGTGGGTGCGGGAGTGCGTGCGGGAGCGGGGCGGTTGGTGGCGGCCTCGTTGTTTCAACCGACGCGCGAGGTTGTTTGTAACGGTGTTATTTTACTAAGTCGGGGCCATGATCACTCGTTCGAGTGAGCGTGGCCCCGACCTTTGTTGCACTGAAAGTGCTGGTCAACCGCAGTATACGGACTACGGGCGGTCGTGGCGGCGTATGCCCAGTTGGCGCCAGCCTCGGCGCTTGCCGGGACGGGCTTGGCCGTTCGTCTCCGCCGCCACCTGGGTCGGGTCGACGGCGCGCCTCGGCCGCCGCACGGCGCGCACCGCGCCCGCCGCCACCCGGCCGCCGAGTGGCTGGCGCAACCCCAACCGCCGCGCCGCCACGCCGTGCGCCCGCTTGATCGCCCGGCGATCGGCCGCCGGCACGGACCAGGCCTCCGGGTGCTTCGCCAGCCACCGGTACCGGCGCACCGAGTACGGCAGGTGCCCGAGGTACACGAGCATCGCCGCGATCAACGCCACCAGCGGGAACGTGATCACGGCCGCCGCCAGCAGGCCGACCAGCACGAGCAGCGGGGCGACGAGGCGCGGCGGGACCTTGATCGTCTTCACCGACAGCGTCGGGATGCGGCTCACCAGCAGCAACGCGATCGCGACCGTCCACAGCGCCACGGCCACGGGGCTGGACCACCAGCCCGCCCGGCCGATCTGCTCGTCCAGGATCAACGGCAGCAGCAGCAACAGCCCGCCCGCGGGCGCGGGGACGCCGACGAAGAACTCCTTCGCGAACGGCGGCTGCTCGACGTCGAGCAGGGTGTTGAACCGCGCCAGCCGCAGCACCATGCACACCGCGAAGATCAACGCGACGACCCAGCCCTGCCGGTCGCCGCCGAACTTCCACACGTACACGACCAGCGCGGGCGCGACGCCGAACGAGATCGCGTCGGCCAGCGAATCGAGTTCCGCGCCCATCTTGCTGGTCGCGTCGAGCAGCCGGGCGATCCGCCCGTCCAACCCGTCGAACACCGCCGCCGCCGCGATCGAGCCGATCGCCGCACCCCACATCTCGATCATCGCGAAGTGCACGGCGGACAGCCCGGCGCACATCGCGAGCACCGTGATGGCGTTCGGCAGCAGCCTGATGCCCGGCCCGCTGGGAGCCATCCGCTCAGCCCTCCGAGGGAAGCTCGGCGAGGACCGTCTCGCCGCCGATGGTGCGCTGCCCGGCCTCCACCAGGACGCGGCTGCCGGCGGGCACGTACAGGTCGACCCGCGAGCCGAACCGGATCAGGCCGTACGTCTGCCCGACCGCCACCTTGTCGCCCTCGACGACCTCGCACACGATCCGCCGCGCCACCAGGCCCGCGATCTGCACGACGACCACGTCGTGGCCGGACGGCGTGCTCAGCCACACCGTGTTGCGCTCGTTGTCCTCGCTCGCCTTGTCCAGGTCCGCGGACAGGAACTTGCCGGGCCGGTACGACACCTGCCGCACCAGGCCGGCCACGGGCACGCGCTGCACGTGCACGTCGAACACCGACAGGAACACGCTGATCCGGGTCATCGGCGTGTCGCCGAGCCCCAGTTCGACGGGCGGCACGGCTTCGACGACGTGCGACACCGTGCCGTCGGCGGGCGCGACCGCCGCGCCGGCCCTGGTGGGCGTGGTGCGCTTGGGTTCGCGGAAGAACCACGCGACCCAGGCGGTCAGGAGGGCTCCGGCGACGCCCGCGCGCTTGGAGAACCGGCGCAGCAGCAGTGTCGCGACGGCTGCGCCCGCCACGAACGGGCGACCCGCGGGGTGCATCGGGGGGACGATCCCCCGGGCGAGATCGAGGAAGTGGGAGACGGCACCACTGTTCTTCTTGTCGCGATCGACGGTCATGGCTCTTCCGTGTCAGGGCGGTGCTTCCGGCCCGCCACACGCTACGCGGCTCCGCCGGGCCCCGTCCGGCCCGCCCGTGCGTCCCCCGACGAACGCACGGACCAGCCGGAACAGGGGTACCCGCCAGTGTAATCCGGGTCACACCGAATGATCAATGGCTGGGTGTCAACCCAAGTTCACTCTCCGTGCAGGAACCGGACGGTGACCTCGGCGCCCGCCGCCAGGTCCGTCACGTCCTCCGGCACCTCGATCAGGCAGTCGCTCGCCGCCAACGCCGACAGCAGGTGCGACCCCGGCCCGCCGACCGGCGTCACCACCTGCCCCGACTCCGGGTCGTACGCGCCGCGCCGGAACTGCGTGCGCCCCGCAGGCGACGTGATCGGCGCGCTCAACCGGGCGACCGCCGTCGGCCGCTCCACCACCGCGAACCCCATCGCGGCCCGCAACGCCGGCCGGACGAACACCTCGAACGACACCTGCGCGCTCACCGGGTTCCCGGGCAGCGTCGCCACCGCCACGCCCTGGTAGCGGCCCGCGCCCTGCGGCCCGCCCGGCTGCATCGCGACCTTCGTGAACTCCACGCCGCGGCCCGTGAACGCGTCCTTCACCACCTCGTACGCGCCCGCGCTCACCCCGCCGGAGGTCAGCAGCAGGTCCACCGACCCCAACCGGGGCGCGATCGCCGCGTGGAACGCCTCCACGTCGTCCGGCACGAACCGCAGCAGCTCCGCCTCGCCGCCCGCCTCGCGCACCGCCGCCGCCAGCATCACGCCGTTCGACTCGTAGATCTGCCCGCGCTCCAGCGGGACACCGGGCCCCACCAGCTCCGACCCGGTCGACAGCACCAGCACCCGCGGCCGCCGCCGCACCGGCAGCGACCCGAACCCCAGCGCCGCCGCCAACCCCAGCCGCGCCGGCCCGAGCACCGCGCCCGCCCGCAGCACCGTCTGGCCCACGGCGACGTCGTCCGCCGTCCGCCGGACGTTCTGGCCGACCGCCACCCCGCGGTCCACCCGCACCGCCGACGTGCCGCCGTCCGTCCACTCCACCTGCACCACGGCGTCCGCGCCCGGCGGCACCGGCGCGCCCGTCATGATCCGGTGCGCGGTGCCCGGCTCCAACGCCCGCGCCACCGTCCGACCGGCCGGGATGTCCGCAGCCACCGGCAGCTCCACCGGCACGGACGCCACGTCCGCCGCGCGCACCGCGTACCCGTCCATCGCGGAGTTGTCGAACGGCGGCAGCGGCACGGGCGCGACCACGTCCTCGGCCAGGACCAGGCCCAGGCAGTCGGCGACCGGCAGCTCCGCCACCGGCATCAGGCCCACCAGCCCGGCGACACGGGCCTTGTGATCAGCGACTCGGCTCAGCGCGTTGGACACGCCCACCATCCTGCCGCGCCCGTGGCAGACTGCCCCAACCGGCTGATCACGACAGGGGGAACGTTGCAGGTCCGGACCCGCCACACCCCCACGTTCGGGGTGGCCCGACTCGTCCTCGCGCCCGGTGAGCCGGCGCTCGTGGAGCGCTCCTCGGTCCTCGCCACCAGCTACGGCGTCGGCGTCGACGGCCGCGCCAAGGCGCCCGGTCTCACCGCCGCCCTGTGCACCGCGGGCCCCGAGGGCGGCTGGGTCGACGTCGCCCCGCCCCTGCCCGGCGACCTGCACGTCCTCGAACTCGACGGCAAGACCGGCTGGTGCGTCGCCCGCAACAGCTGGCTCGCCGCCGCCGCCACCGCGCGCCTCGACCCGGTCGCGCCGCCCGTGCGGGCGCTGCACGGCGGCGACCACGGCTTCCTCACCTACGCGTACGGCACCGGGCCCGTCGTGCTCGGCTGCTACGGCACGCTCGACGTCGTCACGCTCGAACCCGGCGAACTCGTCACCGTCGCCGGCGGGCACGTCGTCGCGTTCGCCGACACCCTCCAGTGCCGCCTGCGCGCCGTTTCCCCCGACGCCGCCCAATCCGTGCGGAATGGCGAAGGGCTCGTTCTCGACTTCGCCGGTCCCGGCCTCGTGCTCACCCGGACCCGCAGCCCGCGCGGACTGGTCAGTTGGTTGCGCGACAACGGATTCAGCGCCCGGTCATGACTCCATAAGGAGGTACCGGCGAATCCCCTCGTGCCTCTAGCGTGGCGGTTTGCTCAAGGTATTTCTCAAAGGAGGACGTCTTGGCTGTCGGCACGGTCAAGTGGTTCAACTCGGAGAAGGGGTACGGCTTCATCGCCGCCGACGGCGGGCCGGATGTCTTCGTGCACTACTCGGCGATCCAAATGGAAGGCTTCCGCACGCTGGCCGAGGGCGACCGCGTGGAGTTCGAGATCCAGGCGGGACGCGACGGCCGCAGCCAGGCATCGGACGTCCGGAAGGCATCGTGACCTCCGCCCGGCCCGCCGCGTCGGCGGGTCGGGCCGCCTGAACGCCCACCTGACCCGCCGACCCGACCGCCCACCTGACCCCGCCGAACCGACCGCCCGCCCGAACCACCCGCCCCGACCGCCGACCCGACCCCTCACCGGGCCGTTTGCCGGGAACCCCGCGCAAGGCGCTGTACACGGGCGTTAGGCTGCCCCGCGTGTCGGAGGACCTGAGCGGGCGACGGTTGGGCCACTACCGGATCGACGGTGTGCTCGGCCGGGGTGGCATGAGCGTGACCTACAAGGCCACGGACGTCCGGCTCGGTCGCAAGGTCGCCCTGAAGGTCATCGGCGAGCACCTCACCGCCGACGCCGAGTTCCGCGAGCGGTTCGTCGACGAGGCGCGCAACACCTCGGCGATCGACCACGCCAACATCGTGCCGCTCTACGACTTCGACGAGGTCGACGGCCTCCTCTACATCGCCATGCGGCTGGTCGACGGCCAGGACCTCGCCAGCCACATCAAGGACGGCCCGCTCTCGCCCGCGCGCACCCTGACGCTGCTCGGCCAGGTCGCCGAAGCGCTCGACATGCTGCACGGCAAGGGCCTCGTCCACCTCGACGTGAAACCGGCGAACGTGCTGGTCACCGCCAAGGAAGCGGCGGGCGAGCACGTCTACCTCGCCGACTTCGGCCTGACCAGGCGCGGCGCGACCGGGCACCGCACCCGCACCGGCGACTTCCTCGGCTCGCCCACCTACGCCGCGCCCGAGCACCTGCGCGGCGAACCCCTCGACGGCCGCACCGACCAGTACGCGCTCGCCTGCATGGTGTTCGCGTGCCTGTCCGGGCGCCCGCCGTTCCAGGGCGGCGTGCAGGACGTCATCCAGGGCCACCTCGGCGCCGAGATCCCGTCGCTGACGTCGCTCGTGTCGCTGCCGCCCGCCATCGACGACGTGCTGCGCAAGGGCACCGCCAAGGACCCGTCGCAGCGCTACGGCTCGTGCGTCGAGCTCATCGCCGCGGCCCGCGCCGCGCTGTCCGGCGCGCCCCAGGGCGCCCCGCCGCCCCGCCGCCTCGACTCCGGC